>JBIOVR010000535.1:0-6713 GCA_044867875.1 Chitinophagaceae bacterium | reverse complement strand
ATTTCTTCAATTACTTTTTGGAACATATCTGATCGAAGCAGCTGGCTTGATAATTTCCCGGTCCGTGGAAGAAAAGACTATCCGCTTTTATTTGATGCGCAATTAAATCCTAAGAAAGCTTATTGGGAAATAGTTAAATAAAAGGTCAATTGCCTTTAATTCTCTTCACCAATAAATTAAAAGCGTTTTTATTCCATCCTTCAAGACGGCCACGTTGAACGACAAGATTGTTATCAGCGCTGTCTTTTAAAAAATAATGAAAAACAAATTTCCCGTTGGGGTTCTCCCATCCCATTATTTGTCCGAAACGAAGATCGTTGAACACCAATGTGTCATTCCATTTTTCCGCTGTATAAAATTCCTGGGAAAATCTTTTAAGTTTTTGTAATGCCTCAGTATCTTCTACTGAATCAAGCAAAAAATCGTTTCGTGGGAAATATGTAAAATCGATCTGTTTCTTACTATCAAACACTGAACGAAATCCAACATGATAACCCGAGTCATTACCCGCAACAACATACCATAGCCAGTTTTGAAATGCAGTTGGTGTTGTGAAATACCTTGTGTATTGAATATTTTGTTTTTTTAAAATAGCTTTTACATCATTATTGATCACTGCCTTGTTGAAAGTGCAATACAAAAGATAAACAGCACTCATTATCAATCCCATCCTCCACCATTTTATTCTTTGTTTCCAGCTATGTTTTGAGATAACAAGCAACAATACGGCTGCTCCCGGCCATATTGAAAAAAGTGGATCAGCAACATAAATTGAATTAAAGGAAATCCTTTTATGACTAAACGGCTCAAACCACCCTACCCCATAATTATTGAATGCATCAATAAAAACATGAACGAAAATAACGCCGCCAAAAAACAACAACCATCTTTTAAAATTTATATTATGCGGCCGGTGCCATCGTTCTGCAATTAAAGCAAAGAGGACAGCAACGATCGCTACAAATAAAAATGAATGGGTGAATCCACGATGCGCCAACAAATTACCCGAAGTATTCATCCAGAAAGAAGCAAGAAAATCAATGTCAGGTATACTTTGTGCCAACGCACCCCAAAGCATTGCTTTTTTTCCAAGCTTCCGGTCAAGAAATGCTTCGCCCATACATGCACCAAGAGCGATATGGGTAATTGAATCCATTATTAGGTTTATACACTAAAATAACTTCTTATTTATTAAATCAAGAATGATCTTGAAAGCAAAAGACAGATCATGGAATGGAATGGTTACAATTTTTCTAATATCTTATTCAGATCAATTCCTTTTCCAAGTACAGGCTTAAAGATATCACCTTCACTTTTGATCCTGTCCATCGCATTTTCAATTGTAAAATCTTTCATGGTAAGACCTTTTTTCACTTCTTCCCAGTACAAGGGCATTGAAACTGTAGCGCCGGGTTTGGGTCTTAATGAATAAGGTGCAGCCAATGTTGCTTTGGGCCGGTTCTGTAAAAAATCTACATACAATTTATTTTTTCTTGCTTTGGTCAGTCTTTCAATACTTGTAATATCCGGTAGCATATTATTTACCTGCGTAGCAATTATTCTCGCAAACATCTGGCATTGATCATAAGTATATTTTGCACCAAGAGGAATATAAACATGAATTCCTGTTGAACCCGATGTCTTTGGATAACCAATCACTCCAATATTATCCAAAACTTCTTTTGTTGCCTGTGCTACTTTGATCACTACATCAAAACCATTTTTATCAGAAGGATCAAGATCGATCAGGCACCAATCAGGATTATCCGGCTTGTGTATGGTACTGTTCCATGGATTCATTTCAATGGCACCGGCATTCGCCATATATAAAATACTTGCTTCATCTTCCGGAACCAAAAAATTTTTATCCTCGCCTTCGCTGGTCGTGTAAGGTTCCATCTTTATCCAGTCAGGAGCTTTACCCGTGACATCTTTTTGATAAAAACTTTTACCATTAATTCCATTTGGATAGCGATTCAGCGATTGAGGACGGTCTTTCAAATAAGGAAGTAAATACGGGGCCACCTGGTAATAATAATTCAACATATCCCGCTTTGTGTATTTTTCCGCCGGCCAAAATATTTTACTGAGATTAGTAAACTTTATCTCATGGCCATTGATTTTTTTTACCTGTGTTTCTTCGGTTGGATTTAATAAAGTTTTTCGATCCTTATTGGTATCGGGTTTTGTATATTTATTTGGCTTTTCTTTTTTTGCTGTTTCTTTTATGTCTTCAACCGGAATTGCCTTTTCTTTTTTTACATCTTTAGCTTTCTTATCAGTTCGCAATCCTTCAAAAGATGGATGACGCATGATGCCATCAGTTGTGATCTCGGCATAACTAACCTCGCAGACTAGTTCAGGTTTTAACCAGGTTACTGTTGCTTTGGGAGGGTTCGGTCTGAATCGTGAAGGTTTATTTACATCAGGCATTTCAGTAAAAGGGATCTTTTTCGTCTCCAGCTTTTTCATCTTCACCATCATTTCCTTTTGCATCTTATCATTAAAGCCTGTTCCTATCTTTCCCATATAATCTAGCCGGCCATTGTCAAATACGCCAACCAATAAAGCGCTGAATGTTTTTGCTGTGCCTTCATTTTTCGTAAACCCTCCGATCACAACTTCATGTCTCTTGTTTGATTTTATTTTTAGCCATTCTCTTGTTCTGTCACCTTCAATATAAACACTATCTTGTTTTTTTGCCATTATACCTTCCATTCCCATTTTTGAAGCTGCTGCTAAAAAATCAACTGCGGATGTTTCAAAATTTTCACTTAAGCGGATAATGTTTTCATTTGGCAGATTATCTTTTAATATTTCTCTTCTTTTTGTTAATGGAAGTGATTTTAGATCATAACCATTTAACCATAATATATCAAATACATAATAAAAAAGTGAGCCGTCTGCTTCACTGCGCCAGTTTTGTAATGCTCCGAAATTTGAAACCCCTTTATCATTTAATACAACTACTTCCCCATCAATAACCGCATTGATATCCCATTTTTTTAATGCATCGACAACGGGATAAAATTTTTCATTAAAAGATTTATTATTTCTTGAAAAGAGATCTACTTTCCCTTTATTGATCATTGCCACCGCCCTGTATCCATCCCATTTAATTTCATATTGCCAGCCGGGTTCATCAAAAGGCTGATCTACTAAAGTGGCCAGCATTGGCCTTACAGTTTTTGGGAAGGAAGCTTTTTTACCTTCGCTTTGGATCTTTTTTTTTTCAACTCGTTGCTTACGGGATTTTTTGGATGCGGATTTTTTCTTTGGAGAACTACCCCATATATTCTTACTTGTTTTCTCAATTGCCTGGATTGTTTTGCCTGAAACAACTGACTTGTCTTTTTTAGTCACATCTGTTTCCTTCGCATACTTATCACGATGCTTGATCAATAGCCATGCATTCTTTTCAGCATTTTTTAATTTCACAAGAGCAAACTCCCCTTTAAGTTTAGAACCATTCATTTTAAATTTTAAAGATCCTTTCTTTAATTGCTGAAGTAATGCTTTTTCCTGTTCCTTTTTACTTCCACCTTCTATCGCCTCATACGTTCCCTCATCCCAAACGATCACTGTGCCTGCCCCATAATTGCCTTCGGGAATAATTCCCTCAAATGTTCGGTAGTCATAAGGATGATCTTCAACCATCATGGCTAAACGTTTATCCTCTGGGTTAAGAGAGGGGCCTTTAGGCACCGCCCAACTTTTTAATACCCCTTCCATTTCCAAACGAAAGTCATAATGCAATCTCGTGGCATCATGCTTTTGTATAACAAAACGTAAACCTGTACCTGAAGCTTTTCCTCCGGTAGGTTCCGGAGTATCCTTAAATGATCTTTTATTTTTATAAAGAGTTAGTGCCATAGAATTAAATTAATAAATATTGTACCAACTTAGGTTGTATCTAATATTAGCAAGGGCACATTTCCATTTAAGTCATGAGCTATTATAAATCCTGATGGCATAAGGTTTGTACCCATTTAAGTTCACATATTTAATAATTCAAATAAATTTTATTTTATGCCAACTACAAAAAATAGAACATCCGCAAGAACAAGGAGAGAAAGAACCGCAAACACATCTTCTCCTAAGTCTTCGAATCAAAAGCAAACAAGATCTTCAAATGGCAAATCACCAAAATCTGAAAACGGATCTGCAAATGGCTATTCTCAGCTTGAGAAACTTTTTACTGATTCTTTAAAAGATATTTATTGGGCAGAGAAACATTTGACCAAGACATTACCTAAAATGAAAAAGAAGGCAACTACAGATGAATTAAAATCTGCAATTGAGGAACATCTTGCCCAAACCGAGGAGCATGTATCAAGGCTTGAACAAGTATTTGAAATTTGTGGAAAAAAAGCACAAGCAAAAAAATGTGACGCAATGGAAGGATTAACTAAGGAAGGTGATTCAATTATAGAAGAAACAGAGAACAATACCATGACAAGAGATGCAGGAATAATTATGGCAGCTCAAAAAGTTGAACATTATGAAATAGCCACCTATGGTTCTTTGGTCCAACTTGCAAAAACACTGGGGAAAAATGACGCTGCTGAGATCTTGCATCAAACTCTTGAGGAAGAAAAACAAGCTGATGAAAAATTAACTGAAATAGCGGAATGGAATGTGAATCAGGCCGCAGCACAAGAAGCTGGAGAAGAAGACGAAGAAGAAGAAGAAAATGATCAAGAAGAGGAAAAAGTTGAATCTGAAGAGGAGCAATAAAAGTATTGCACGTTTCTTGCTGAAGTTAAAACATGGAAACAAATAAAACTTATACGCTGATCACCGGTGGAACAAGCGGTATCGGTTATGAACTTGCAAAAATCTTTGCAACCAATGGTCATAATCTTATCCTTGTTTCACGTGATGAAGCAGACCTAACAATTACAAGAAATGAGTTGTTGGAATTGGGTGTTGAAGTTCTCATAATTTCTAAGGATCTATTTGACAGGCAAACCCCTTTTGATCTTTATAATGAGATCTGCGAAAAGGGATATGATGTAGATATATTAGTAAATAATGCAGGACAAGGTCAGTATGGAGAATTTTCAGAAACAAATATACATAGAGAATTATCGATCATTCAACTCAACATCTCATCTCTTGTAGTTCTTACAAAGCTTTTTTTGCAGGACATGCTAAAAAAAGGAACAGGGAAAATTTTAAATCTTTCTTCAGTTACCAGTAAAACGCCAGGCCCGCTTAATTCTGTTTATCATGGTACAAAAGCTTTTGTACAATCATTTACCCAGGCAATAGCTGCTGAAGTAAAAGATAAAGGTATCACTGTGACTGCATTACTTCCCGGGGCTACTGATACAGACTTTTTTAATAAGGCCGATATGCAACAATCAAAGATTGCAAAAGAAGGTGAACTTTCAGATGCAAAAAAAGTAGCCCAGGACGGCTATGATGCTTTAATGCGTGGAGAGAATATGGTAGTATCAGGATTTAAAAACAAAGTAAAAGTTGCATTAAGCAATATACTTTCTGATAAAGCAGTTGCAAAAAAAACACATAAAGAACAATCCCCGACAGAAGAAAAAAAATAAAGCAACATCGATTGATTTGCCTTTTCTTATAAAACATGGTGATCTTCATTATCTGATATTCAATGGAGATATCTTAATCAGGTAAAATTTAAATGGCGCAAGTTATAATGTTGCGTTTGATGCTATTGGTGTGATTTGGTGGAAGGAAGATAATGGTAGGAAAATTTCATGCAACCAAAATCCATATATAAAGTAAACTCCCGGAATATCGGGAGTTTTAAATTTAAAAAATGAATGATTAACTTTTCCAGGCAGATTCATTCTTTTTTTCGAAATCGTTAAAAGCCTTTTGCAGTCCATCAATAACTTCTGCCGAAACTTCAAATAAAGCTTTCGCTTTTGGATCATCTACCTTATCAACATCTTCACGCAAGTGTTCACTAAGCTTAATAAATTCTTCCTTAATATTTGCCGTATGTTCAAGCGGATTTCTACTGGCTGTTGTTTTCATAATTTTTGTTTTAAGATATAATAAAAGCCAATCAAACCTTTTGCCAAATCAGACAATAAGAAATAGTGTCTATAGAAATAAAGTTGTAAAAACGATTTTGCTGATTAGCCGTGCAAGGCTATTTTTGCGCCGGAGAGATGGCAGAGCGGTCTAATGCGGCGGTCTTGAAAACCGTTGACCCAAAAGGTCCGGGGGTTCGAATCCCTCTCTCTCCGCTGGAAACAATATTCAAAGAAGTTCAAAGCCCGCAAATCGTTGATTTTCGGGCTTTATTTATTTTACTACCTCACCAAATTACTCCAAGTCGCTCCAAAAACTAGTGAGTAATTCATGAGTCGAATGTTAACAAAAAAAAGACTCACTGGACATGCGATAATTGATTGATAAACAAGATGTTCAGTTGCTGAACCTATTGCCAGAAAGTAACTCAAATCTGAAATTTGTAAACCTTTAAAATGAGTTACTATGTTAGAAAAAACTTTCAGTCTTCTTTTCTATTTAAAGAAGCCAAAGAATTATCTCAAAGGTATTAAGCCTATTTACTTGCGCATTACTGTAGATGGTATTCCTAAAGAAATTTCAACAGGTCGACAATGCGATCCTGATCGTTGTAATGCAAAAGCTGGTCGCTGCAATGGAACAAAGGAAGATGCGAAATCATTAAATGGTTTTCTGGACATTTTGCAAACGAAAGT
>JBIOVR010000534.1:0-7727 GCA_044867875.1 Chitinophagaceae bacterium | reverse complement strand
GCTTTTTTTGAACAGTTTGCTTTACAAAAAGCAGAAGAGCTCTTTAAAACTTCTGATGCAATTATTATGGTCGGGGGAACAGGGCTTTATATCAAAGCTTTTTGTGAGGGCCTGGATGAAATTCCTCCAATCGATGAAATAATTCGAAAGAATATCATTACAAACTATGAACTTCATGGATTATTCTGGTTACAGGAACAAGTAAAGATAAAAGATCCGGAATTTTATAAGGTTGGCGAAATACAAAACCCGCAAAGATTGATGAGGGCATTAGAAGTGGTGGAATCAACAGGACAATCCATTCTTGCATTCAGGAAAAATAAAAAGACAGAGCGACCATTTAATATAATTAAGATCGGTTTGGAATTGCCGAAAGAAGAGTTGTATGTAAATATAAATTCACGTGTTGATAAGATGTTGCAGGAGGGTCTTGTTGAGGAAGTAAGTTCATTGAAAGGTTACCGTGATGTTAATGCATTACAGACCGTAGGTTATTCAGAGATATTTGAACACCTTGATGGCAAGATGTCTTTAGCAACTGCTATTGAAGAAATAAAAAAGAACACGAGACAATATGCCAAGCGTCAAATGACCTGGTTTAAAAAGGATAAGGAAATAAATTGGGTCAATGCAAAACAAGCAGATGATATCCTTAGCATGGCACAAAAATTGGTCTAAACTGAATGGAAATAAAAAGTTTATCAAATGAGAATATTTTATTTACTAAGATCGCTGGTGCTGATAACTGGTTTATTGTTTCATAATTCCTGTAACGATAAAGCAGAAAGCAAAAAAGAAGAAGAAGGTCCAAAGCCTGTTTCACTTCAATCTACAGGTTATGATCTATTGAAGCCTGTAAAAAGTTGGGCTCTTTCAGATAGCCTTGCTGAAATATCTGGTATTACTTTTTTGAAAAATGACAGATTAATAGCGATAGAAGACTTACACCCGATCTTATACGAGATCAAACTTGGTGACAGCACGAGCAGTATTATTAATAAACTTGAATTCAGAGAAACTGATAAAGAAAAATTTGACTTTGAAGATCTTGCCACGATTGGTGATACCGTTTATGCTTTATGGAGTCATGGTGCCATATTTAAAATTATAAAGCAAAAGCAAAAATTTACTTCGGAAAGAATGAAAACATGGCTTAAGAAAGAGAATAATACAGAAGGCCTGGCTTATGATCCAATCTCAGGAAATTTATTGGTTGCCTGTAAGGATGATGCAGGATTGGAAGATGTGAAAAAAACAACAAGAGCTATTTATGAATTTGATATAAAAGCTGATTCATTGAAACCGGATCCATTTATGCTGGTAAAGAAAAATGATTTTGAAAATGTAGCAGGGGAGAAGGTCGATTTTTACCCGGCTGCAATCGCTGTTCACCCGGTTTCGAATGATATATTCATAGTATCAACCAAGGATACAAAATGTATTGCGCAATTTTCTCATGATGGGAAATTGAAAGCGTTTGATTACCTGGAAAAAGAAATGCTGCCACAACCAGAAGGAATTTGTTTTGACACAAAAGGGGACTTATATATCAGCACACAAGCAAGACATGGTAAGCCGCCTTATGTTTATAAGTTTAGTTTGAAAGCTAACTAAATCAACCTTTGGGTTTATGCTGTAATATCTTTTTCAAAACATACACTGTTTTCCATTTTAACATATTTGCCATAGTTAGGGATAGATTTATATCCATTCTTTTGATATAGCCAGATCGCATCAGGTTGCCGTTTGCCCGTTTCCAAAATACATTTTTGATAAGCTAATTCAGAAGTCCATTTTTCTAATTCATTCAAAACTTTTGTGGCAATGCCTTTGTTCCTGCTTTCTGGTATCGTGTACATGCGTTTAACTTCCATTGTCGTTGGAGAATGTTCTCTTATTGCACCGCAACTTATTGGCTTGCCATTTTCATAGGCAACGATCACATGTTTGATCTTATCTGTTTTATTGAGTTGGGCATAAAACGCATGTTCTTCGCCATCTAATATTGCTAATTCCGCATCAAGATGCTTTACAAGATGAATAAAATCTTTGTTATCTGAATCAGTTCGGATCAATTTGATCATAAAAATCTGTTTTAACTATCAGTAAGTTTTTTCAAGATTTTTAACCCTTCATTCCATTCGTAATGACCTGAGGCAGCATTGATATGTCCAGCCTTACCAATATTTATAAACTCACTTCCCCAACTATCTGCAAAATACTTTGCTCTTTCTAAAGAAACCCAGGGATCATCTTCACTTGCAACAACAATAGTTTTGAAATTTATTTTTTCTGTTGGTGTTGGCGAGTATCCTTTCGCAGGAAAAGTATATCCCTGTGCTTCAACATCACTTGGTGCGACCAATAAGGCTCCTTTGATTATTTTCTTGTATTGATTTGCCCAATGTGCAATTGTTATACAACCTAAACTATGTCCTATCAAAACAATTGTGGCAGCATCATATTCATAAACTGCTTTATCAATAGTGGTTACCCAATCGCTACAAACGGGAGCATCCCATTCTTGCTGGATAATTCTTTTAAAATTATTGCCGGAGTTTTCAAAAAACGTTTGCCAATGTTCGGGGCCGGAATTACCAAGACCCGGAACTATTAAATAATTTGTCATAAGGATTAAATCTGCGACTTGTTATAAAAACTAATTTAAGCTTTTGCTCTAAAATATCTTCTTGCTAACAATACAATCGGTATTCCAACACAGACAACGATAATTGCGGCAGCAATAGCAGCATTTTTGATCGCTTCTTGTCCTACAATAGGTTTTGGATTCAAACGGGATATATAAGGCAGAATGATGAATCGCATAGTGCTCCAAACAAATAATCCATATAGAATGCCGATAAGGATTGGATATTTAACTAAGGAAGGAATTTGTTTTGCCAAAAAGAAAAAGAAAAAGGCAAACAAGATGGCAATTGTGAAATGGACAAGTAACCCAACAGCAGCCAGCATTGTATCATTTGAAAAAGTTTTTGGATCAACTGCGCCGCTTGCTACATATTTCCAAACTTGTGAAGGAGTGGTGCCTGTTTTCAAATAAGCTTGTATGCATGCGGCAGTAATATCCAATGTGCCTGCAACTAAGCCAGCGGTTAATGCACTGACAAAAAATGATCGTTTCATATGTTTTGGTTGTTAATTGCGCGGATAGCCTTTATTTATCCAATCAATTTTTATATTATGCTCAAGGTTGAGCAATTTATAATTAGTGAATTTTAATTTTGCCAAAAGCTCAAATGCAGGACGGATATTCGGGCAATGTTCAAATGGGCAACAACCACAATAGATCACAATGTCAGTATTCTTTGGAAGTTTTTTAACCTGTTCTTTTAGCTTATCCAGGTTCACTTTTTCTTTTACATCCCCAATATCAATCGACCCTTTGATATATGCCGAAGGGCCGATGCTTAATATGACAGGTTTTGTTTCGCTGGTGCTGGTTATTATGGCTGCAAGATCTGCGGGTGCCATTAACTGGTTTGGCTTCCATGGTTCTTGAGTAGCTTCTTGCGAAATACAAAACTGGCTGATCAAAATAAAGCCGATGGTTACTAAAGATGTAAGAGTTCTCATGTGTAAGCAAGGAGTTTTATTAAAGATTGAAAATTCCGGACAATTGCTGCCGGGGTCTTAAAAATAATTCATTTAATTTTCCTTTTAGTCTTAAAACTTATAGGCTTCTATGGTTGCTTTCTGCACTCCTCGGGTTCTTTACTAATTAACCTGGATAAAAAAGGCGCATGTTTGTCCGCCAAGCGGATGCGGGCCAACGATCTCAAGGGCAAATGTGAAATTGCCACGGGTAAGTGGCATTCCACTTCCATATAGTATCACATCCATCGAACCAGTTGTTGAAAAAACACCTGTGTAAGAAAACACCATTCCATTAACAGGATTTGTAGCAATAGTAAAATTGCCTTTCTCAGCAACATATACGCGTATGCTGACCATATTGGAGTTTGCTAATGGAGCACCTGCTGTATAGGTTCCTGAAATTGTTTGAATGCACGGATTAGGGTTACCATAACCCGACTCTAAAACATAGACAGCTAATGGTGCGGGATCACGAATGGTAACTTTAAAATTGCAGCTCGAATTACCTGTTAAAGGAGTAAATATTAAATTTCTCGCAAACTCGGGTGTGCCATTCCCGTTCAAGGTGATAATCTGATTACCTGTGCTTGTAAATGTTCCTGATCTTGAAAACCAAACTCCATTAATTGTGTCAGTTGTTAAATTATAATTTCCAATTGCAGTTACGTTTACATTTATATCCACAGTATTTGCACTTGATAAAAGAACTCCGGAAACATAAGTGCCATTTACATAAGCATTGAAACAATTATTTGGGGCGCCGGTAAGTGTAAAACTTGCATTGCCAACAGCTGGAGGAGGTGGCGGAGGAGGAGGTGGTGGTGGTGTTGGAGAGCCACCGCCTTCATAACTATATTCTTTTTTACAGGTAATAAAGAATATAAAGCAAGAGAGCAATAGTATCGATGAGATAAAAAATGTAAACCGCCTGTTCATATGCAAAGTTAGCGATTCGAAATAAGTAAGAGTTATCGTTTATCCTTTACAAGATTTATTCTTCGTGAATTCTAAAGATCTTTTTTACTAATGATACAATTGTTGTTGCAATAATTGCCCCGCAAAATGCTAAGAAGATATCTTTTTGTGCATCCCATATGTCACCTTGAGTTCCCAAATAGGCATCACCATGTTCTGTAAAAAACAGATCCGCAACAGCCCACTCAACCAATTCATAAAAAGCGCTGATGGAAAGTGTTATTTCTATTGGCAATAACCAGGCTACCCATCTTGGATATTTCAGCCATTTTAAAAACATTTCCCGCATAGGATAGGCAAGAAGAAACCCAAAACAAAAATGCACAATACGATCGTAATGATTTCTTGACAGATGAAGAGTGTCCTTGAGCCAATATCCAAATGGATTTTCGGCATAGGTATACTTCGATCCATAGACGTGCAGGCATAAATAGATACAAATAAGCAAATAGCTGAGATCGCTGAATTGATGTTTCTTAAACGTTAAGATGATAAAGCCTACAAAAATAAAGGACAAGGTGTTTTCGAGTAGCCAATTAGCAGTATCGGTAGTGCCGATAAGGGAATTGGTCCATGCAAAAGCAAACACTGCTATAAACGCAAATAACCAAATGTTCTTTTTAAATGGAACCCGGTCTTTTGAGATGGCAATTGTAAAACTCATAGAGAATATTTTTTTGAATGGTGGAATTTAAATATAGTGAATAAAAAACCCTGATCGCTTTAGATCAGGGTTAAGAGAAGTTTTATTGATATTGATTAATTATCCGAGTTTCTTCTTCAGATTACTATCGATTGCATCCAAAAATTCTTCAGTATATAAATAATGCTCACCGTGATTTACTTTATTTCCGTGAACACAAACAGCAAGGTCTTTTGTCATTTTACCTTCTTCTACGGTTTCTATACAAACTGATTCCAGTGCATCAGCAAATTTTATCAAGGCATCATTGCCATCCAGTTTACCGCGAAAGGCAAGACCTCTAGTCCATGCAAAAATGGATGCGATAGGGTTTGTAGAAGTAGGTCTTCCTTTTTGATGTTCACGATAATGGCGGGTCACTGTACCATGTGCAGCTTCAGCTTCCATTGTTTTTCCATCAGGTGTTACAAGTACAGAGGTCATTAAGCCCAATGAACCGAAACCTTGCGCCACCGTATCACTTTGAACATCACCATCATAATTTTTACAGGCCCAAACAAAATTTCCATTCCATTTTAATGCACTTGCCACCATATCATCGATCAGGCGATGCTCATATACAATACCCGCGGCATCAAACTGTGTTTTAAATTCTTTTTGATAGATCTCCTCAAAAATATCTTTGAATCGGCCATCATATTTTTTAAGAATGGTATTTTTTGTAGAAAGATAAAGGGGCCATTTTTTGCTTAGTGCCATATTAAAACAACTCCTTGCAAAACCCATGATGCTTTCATCCGTATTATACATCGTTAATGCAACACCATCGCCTTTGAAATTAAACACTTCAAATGTTTGTGGTGCTCCGCCACCGTCGGGTGTAAATGTCATTGTCAGCTTTCCCTTTCCTTTGATCACTGTATCCGTTGCACGGTATTGATCACCGAAGGCATGACGACCAACAATGATCGGCGCTGTCCAGTTTGTAACTAATCTTGGGATATTTTTAATAACGATCGGCTCACGAAACACAGTACCATCCAAAATATTACGGATAGTTCCGTTCGGGCTCTTCCACATTTGTTTAAGCTTAAACTCTTCTACTCTTGCTTCGTCGGGAGTGATAGTGGCGCATTTTATCCCTACACCATATTTTTTAATTGCATTAGCCGCATCGATCGTCACCTGGTCATTGGTTTCATCGCGGTATTCAACACCGAGGTCATAATATTTAATTTCAATATCGAGATAGGGGAGAATGAGCTTTTCTTTAATGAACTTCCAAATAATACGTGTCATTTCGTCGCCATCAAGTTCTACAACCGGGTTTGCTACTTTAATTTTATTTGCCATGGATTTAAATTTATTAACCAAAATAATTAGCGGCAAGCAGGGCGCAAACCTACGGAAATGAAGCAATGGTACAAAAGCAATTCAAAAAACTTCGGGATCTTTTCAACCCGGCATAAGAATATTATTTTTTGGAAAAAGAAGCATAAAATGATAAAAAAATGATTTGTTGATGTATCGGATGGAATATCTTCGGAGTATGATCAATGATCTGCTGACTTTTTTAAACCGGTTCATAAAAGTTTCAGGAGAAGAATTTGCGGAACTAATAGCCTGGACTGAGCCTCGCCAGTTTGAAAAAAAGACGATACTGACAAGACCCGGCGAAGTAGAAGAGTGCATGTATTTTATTATAAGCGGACTTATAAGGAAGTATTTTTTAAAAAAGGACCAGGAGGTCATTACACATATTGTTAAAGAAGGCGGTATTATTGGTTCTGGCGAATCATTCCTGACTGGAAAGCCTTCAAGATATTTCGTGGAAACACTCGAGCCTACTACTGCTTTCGCTATTTCAAGACAAAAATTGGAAGAGATGTACGGAAGTTCAAAGAAATGGGAAAAGCTTGGTCGTATTATGACAACACAATATTTTCTTGTCCAGGAAATGCGGCTCATGGATAACATTCGTTATTCCACCCGTGAACGTTTTGTGAAATTCATGAAGGAAAATACTGACCTTATTCAGAGAGTGCCTCAAAAATATCTAGCTTCCTATTTAAATATTAAACCGGAAACATTTAGTCGGCTAAAACATCTGATGAACGCTAAATAATGACCAACCTAATCGATATTAACCCTTCGCTTATTGAATATGCACATCGTTACCTGCAACGATTCATGACAATTAACGTTGATGAACTGAAGGAACTCCTCTCTTATTGTGAGATCAGACAAGTGGATAAGAGAACGATTCTTGTAAAGGAAGGCGAAGTTGATAATTATTTGAATATGGTTGTGAAAGGGCTTGTAATGAAATATGTAAGGGTAAAGAAAAGCGATATGATATTACAACTTGCGACGGAGGGTCATGTTATCCATTCAGAAATATCTTTTCTTACCCGTACTCCATCATTGGTTTTTGTAGAAACATTGGAGCCAACGATAATGGTTTCCCTTACATACGATAAAATGGAAGAAGCGT
>JBIOVR010000533.1:0-10314 GCA_044867875.1 Chitinophagaceae bacterium | reverse complement strand
GGCTACAAACCAGGGATTAAATATTTTATCAGGATCCTATGATCAGCCTTTGATCCGAAAAATAAATATCTTAAATGATGAATTAGGTGAGCAGACAACTACTGTTTTGCCAGCTAACAATAAGGTTTGGATCGGCACTGAAGACGGCATCATTGAATATTTACCGCAGTCAGACAAAACTAAAACGACTACGCCCCGTATTTATATTACTGAGCTTTCGATAAATGGAATTAGTGATTCTTTAGTCCCTGTTTATTTTTCCTCTGCAAACAAAAGGCTGCCTGCTGGCAGGAATGTAATTTCATTTGAATTTACCGGCATCAATTTGTATGATGAAGCACCGCTTCAATACCGGTATATGCTGGAAGGCCAGGATGACGACTGGATATATAGCGGCGAAAGAAATTTCGTAAGTTATAATCTTCAAGCTGGCAAGTATACTTTTAAGGCTGAAGCAAAAAATGAATTTGGTGAGTGGAGCAAACAACCTGCAAGTTTAAAATTTATAATTCCTACACCGGTCTGGAGATCCTGGTGGTTCATAAGTATGATAGCTGTTTTCATTTTGAGTTTACTTTATCTTTTTTACAGGTATCGAATTCAACAAGCATTAAAACTTGAGCGGTTGAGACACCGGATCTCTACCGATCTGCATGATGATATTGGATCAACACTAAGTTCAATCTCTATATTAAGTGAAATTGCATCAAAAGAAAAAGATCAACTTCAATCCGGTAACATGATGCAGGAAATAAAACAGAACTCAGTCACCCTTATGGAAAAGATGGATGATATCGTTTGGAGCATTAATCCCAATAACGATTCCATAGAGAACCTGATGCTGCGCATAAAAAGATTTGCATCAAAATTATTTGAAGCCAAAGAAATTGATTATAGCATAGATATTGATAGTTCAATTCATAATGCAAAGTTGAATATGCAAACCCGGCAGCATATTTACCTGATCATGAAAGAAGCGATCAATAATCTTGTTAAATATTCAAATTGTACAAAGGCGGCAATCCGGGTTAAATATGATCTCGGCCATTTGCAGATCGAGATCGTCGATAATGGTAAAGGTTTTAATGAACGAAATATTCAATTGGGTAACGGAATTATCAGTATGAAAAAAAGAGCGGAAGCGATACAGGCGCAGATAAAAATTATTACTCAATTAAATAAAGGGACCACAATTAGCCTCGAAACAAAAATCAAATAAATATCCGATAGTAACTGATCTCTTAATCCCTCATTTTTGTTGCATGATCAAATTGGCCATAGTAGAAGATAATACTGCATTGAGGCAAAGTCTTGAGCAACTTTTTAATCGTACCTCAAACATGAAATGTGTTGCCTCATTAAATAACCTGCTGAATGTGGTAAGCGAATTTCAAAAAAGCCAGCCTGATATAGTATTAATGGATATCGGCTTACCAGCTATCAACGGGATAGAAGGAGTAAGAACGGTAAGATCAAATTTTGAAAGTATACAAGTGATCATGTTCACTGTTTTTGAAGATGATGATAAGATATTTGAAGCTATACGAGCAGGTGCCTCAGGTTATTTATTAAAGAAAACACCGCCTGAAGAAATACTCGAAGCAATAAAAGAACTTCACGAGGGAGGTGCACCAATGAGCCCAAGCATTGCCCGCAAAGTAATACAGGCTTTCCAGGTAAAACCTTCTTCTGTTTTAGAAGATCACCAGCTTACTTCAAGAGAAAAAGAAATTCTTTATGCATTGGTTGACGGACTCAGCTATAAAAAAATTGCGGAAAAATACTTCGTCAGCATTCATACCGTCCGCAGCCATATTTCAAGCATCTATGAAAAATTACATGTGAACTCAAAATCCCAGGCAGTTGCTAAAGTGTTACAACCTCAACAGGGATCTGTCAACAAATCGCAAATCTAAAAGCCAACAGTTTCAACTTTGACCAGCCAAAAAAATCAGACTTTTATCTGATTGTCTTCGCTTTTTCATTTCTGTTTCTTTGAATACTAAATCCCAAAAAATATGAAACAGTTCCTGGCTATTGTGATGTGCTTTGCACTTTGCGTAAGTTTTAATTCCTCCTCTGCACAAATACTGGATAGAATAAAGAACAAGGTGAAACAAAGAGGCGATCAAAAAGTAGATAAAACAGTGGATAAAGGTCTTGATGAAGTTGAAAATGGTTCCAAGGTTAAGAAAGATGAAGACGGTGACACCAAAGTAAAAAATGCTGATGGAACTAAAATTAAAACCGATGCAGATGTCTCAAAAGAAAAGGGTGATCAAATGGCATTTAATTCAAAGTATGATTTTGTACCCGGCGAAAAAGTAATAGCCTTTGAAGATTTCAGTAGGGCAGAAATCGGTGACTTTCCTACACGATGGAACACCAATGCAACTGCCGAGGTGGTAACTATCAACAATAAAGAAGGCAAATGGTTGAAGATTGCAAAAGAAGGAGTTTTTCATCCCGAATTCATTACAACTCTCCCCGATAACTTTACGCTAGAGTTTGATTTAGCAGTAAACCCCGAATGGAAAGGAACCCATATGGCAATAAATTTTGCCAATCTGGATAAACCAACTGATTTTACCGACTACTATCATTATGTTTCATGGAGAGGAAATCATGCTGTGCATCTTCAATTCAGACCTGGTTTTATTGGTACGCAAACACAAGCCAATTCAAAAATTATTGCAGGTAATTCGGGCAACCATACAGTGAATAACGATGTTGATTTTAAAGTGTGGGATAACGGCTCCAACAACTTTGCACATATATCTATGTGGCGGCAAGCGCAGAGATTAAGAGTTTATGTGAACGGCGAAAAGATCTGGGATATTCCCCGTGCCTTTGATGCAGTCAGCAAATACAACGCTGTAACCTTTGGTATGCAAGGCTCTTACGGATCGGACGACTATATGCTTTTAGGTAATATAAAATTAGCTGTTGGTGCAGCGGATACAAGAAACAAACTAATGACGGAAGGCAAATTTGTAACCCGCGGTATTTTGTTTGATGTGAACAGTGATAAAATAAAACCCGAATCATCAGGAGCATTAAAAGATATAGCCAATGTGCTGAAAGAAAATGCAGGAGTGAAAGTAAAAATTGTGGGCCATACCGATGCCGATGGTGACGATAAAGCTAATATGATCTTATCTGAAAAAAGAGCTGCGGCTGTAAAAAATTATTTGGTAAAAGAATATGGAATAGATGAGGCCAGTTTAACCACAGAAGGAAAAGGCGAATCTGAACTGGCTGATAAAAATCCGACACCGGAAGGAAAGGCGAATAACCGCAGGGTTGAATTTGTGAAATTGTAAAATGGTCGCAACCAAACAATCTACATTCATTTGTCTTGTGCTTTTGCTGATTATCAATTCAGCAAAAGCACAGCAATGTGGCAACTGTAAGGAAATTCCTAGGATCGCCGGATTTGGATTTGATATAAAAATAAAACAGCCAAACAAAGAAGAAGGCACTGAGAATCTTTGGCCCGAATGGAAAAATTTATTTATGCTCGCATCAGTTGTTTCAATACAAATTGCAAATAATGAAAGCGGCTGTATAAAAATGACCATTCCGCCTTCAGTAGATACAGGTGATGTTGAGCTGTTGTCAGTCGGCGGAGAAACTTTTGTAAATCTTCCATCCAATCCACTTATCTCTCCTGAACTTTCCAAATATGGAAGTTACCTGATGACAGGATCGATCACTAATAATGGAACGAGCTGTCAATTACATGTTGAAATACAAGCAGCATGCAGTCGTAAAGTGGTTACTACTGCACAAACAAATTTTTCGCTTTCTTCTGTTGCGGGAAATGTCAGTAACATAGCGCAACAAGTCGTTGCACAATTTTCTCCTCTCGCTGATAAAATAAAAAAATTTGAGTTGGCAGAAAGACAGCAAGCGAAAGAATTGTCCTTGTATCCCGTAAGTTGGGGCGATCCTATAAAAATTATTCCACAAAAGAAGATTTTAAAAGCCGGTGAGAGTACTTCATTCACTATAGAAGTTAAAGATTGTGATGGTACACCACTTGCGGGTCGTGAAGTAGTTTTTAATGAAAGCATATTTGAAGGATTTAAAGTACCAGGCACCATAGGTGGGACTGTAGCTCCCACAAAAGTTATCACGGATGCTAATGGAATTGCAAAAGCAACTTTCACATTAAAGGCAGGCTCCAAAGAAGCATTCATTGCAGCACACAGTCCCGGCAAGGATGTGAAAGGTTGCAACAGCATGTTGTTTGGCGATGCACCAGTCAATATAAAATATACCTATTCAGGTTATGTGGTCTATACTTATGATGGCGTTTCGCAGTTGACAACTAATGTCGATGATAATGTGATGAATAATTTTTTTACGGGTAAGGAAACTACGAATGTTTCTTATAGGGCCAGTTTTTATGGTGAAGGAACTGCAGAGAATATAGCATTGGACATTTTAGATGAAGAAGAAAGTGGAACCAAGGTACCAGATGTGCTTGGCTCAGGCTCCTATAAATTCAATAAAAATGATTATTGGAAATTCACGGTTATTTGCAACTGCGCCGGCAAAGGTGACGTGACCGAGCAAAAAATAAGGAAGAATTCCGATGGAGACATAAAAAAAAGCAACATCGTTTTTGATTATAATAAAGATTTCGGGAGAGTTGGCCTGCGTCTGACCTTTAATACAAAGGGTTCGTTTTCGTACTTTGCCACTTACATGCCTTCGCAATCATCTTCTTCGCAAGAAGAAGTTTACTGGCCAGTTGATTTCGATACAATGACTGATAAGAATTTTACCATTAAAAAAGAAACGGTTGGAAACCGCACCCGCTATACTGCTGAAGGAGAAAATACACTTAAACTCGCTAACGGATCCCAAACCTCAAAGATCAAATTGGTGGTTTGGGAGGAATAATACATTCAAACAATCAATCCATCCTTCATATGAAGAACCCTATCGCTTAATTGCGAGAGTTCTTCATTATGAGTTACGATCAAAAAAGTCTGGTTGAATTGTTTTCTCAGGTCAAAAAATAATTCATGAAGTTCCTGAGCATTAGCGCTATCAAGATTACCTGTTGGCTCATCAGCAAAAACGATATCAGGATTATTTATTAAAGCTCTGGCCACTGCCACTCTTTGCTGTTCACCGCCGGAAAGCTGGTTAGGTTTATTTTCATTTCTATTTACAAGACCCAATATTTTCAATAACCCCTCAGCTTTTTCCTTCACTTCATTTTTATTTCTTCCTGCCAACCATCCCGGAATACATACATTTTCCAATGCTGTGAACTCAGGCAATAAATGGTGAAACTGGAACACGAATCCAATATGCTTATTCCGGAAAGCAGCCAATTTGTTGCCCGAAAGTAGGCTAAGTCCTGTATTGTTAATAACTATTTCTCCCATGTCTGCCTTATCGAGCGACCCCAGAATATGCAGTAAAGTGCTCTTGCCGCAACCTGATGGCCCAACGATGGCCACCACCTCTCCCTTACTAATTTCAAGATTCACACCCCTGAGGACCTCCAGAGAGCCATATCGTTTATAAATATTTTTACCGGTTAGCATGCAGCCTTTATGGAATTTAAGTAATCAAATAATCTGGAATGTTGAGCCCTAAAAATAAGCGGTTCAAATGAGGCTTCGAAATTTAAGAAACCATTTATACCGGCGGTAAAAACGCCGATTTGGTAAATTCGTTATTAAAGCTACATTTGCGAAAAATTGGGAGGGCCGGGTCAGCGTTATAAATGGTAAAACCCGATTCCTTAAAATCAAAAACCTAAGAAATGTTCTGGACCTTAGAATTAGCATCATATCTCGAAGAAGCCCCATGGCCGGCCACTAAAGACGAACTCATCGATTATTCGATCCGTAGCGGAGCACCTATTGAAGTGGTAGAGAACCTGCAGGAATTGGAAGATGAAGGCGGCGAAGTTTATGAAAGCATCGAAGACATCTGGCCTGATTACCCCAGCCAGGAAGATTTTATGTTCAATGAGGATGAATATTAAACCCTGTCCCCTTAAAGGGGAACTTAGGTAAAATATCTTAACTATAAATAAAAAACCGTCTTATAATTGAGACGGTTTTTTGTTGTCAGCTATACTGCTACTATTAAGCTTCTGTTGTGTCACTCACTTGTACTTGCGGTAATTCTATTCGCCATTTATTCTGTAACACCTAACTTTTGCATCACTTCATTACTTACACCAGTTGTTGAATAGCCACCATCATGAAACAGGTTTTGCATTGTTACCATTCTTGTAAGATCAGAAAAAAGAGTAATGCAATAATTGGCACAATCTTCAGCGGTTGCATTACCAAGCGGTGCAATTGAGTTTGCATAATCAAAGAAATCGCCAAAACCTTTTATGCCTGTGCCAGCTGTTGTTTTTGTTGGCGATTGAGAAACGGTATTGATACGAACTTTCTTTTCTACTCCGTAATGATAACCAAAACTGCGGGCAATGGATTCAAGCATCGCTTTTATATCTGCCATATCTGTATAAAAAGGATATGTCCTTTGCGCAGCCATATAAGTCAGGGCCACTACACTTCCCCATTCATTGATTGCATCTAATTTTCTTGCAACGGCAAGCATCTTATGAAAAGACATTGCCGATACATCAATTCCTTTCATAAAGTAATCGTAGTTAGATTCTGTGTAAGGAATTTTTTTCCGGATGTTCACACTCATACCGATCGAGTGAAGCACAAAGTCGATCTTTCCGCCAAGCACTTCCTGCGACTTAGTGAAAAGATTTGTGAGCTCATCGACATTAGTTGCATCAGCAGGAATGATCTCAGACTTCGTTTTCTCGGCAAGCTTGTTGATCTCTCCCATCCTCATAGCGATCGGCGCATTGGTTAATACAAAAGTTGCACCTTCTTCATAAGATTTTTCGGCTACTTTCCACGCAATAGAATTAGCATCTAATGCACCTGTAATTATTCCTCTTTTTCCTTTTAAAAGATTATATGCCATAGCAATTATTTTGTGGCGGTAAATGTAAGAAGTTATTTTTTGGGTAATGTGTAAAAGCGGGTAATTATAAAGATGGCCGTTGCCGAATAAACCATTGCCACTATCAGACTCAGTAAAAAATAAATCATTAATCTTCCAAAAGAATCTTTGGGCTTGGTTAATTTGATCAACCATTTATTCAAATAATAAGCAGGTAACGCAGCGATTATTATAAAAAGCAAAAACCCGACAGGGTTGAGAGACATTACATTTATTTTTAAAAATTATCAGTTACCTACCATCTCCCTTGCATTCTCCATTGCTGCCGCTGTTGGCTTTTCTCCGCTGAGCATTTTGGCAATAGCTGTTATTCTTTCATCTTTGTTCAGCAGCCGGATATTTGTTTTTACTTCATCTTTTACGATCTCCTTATACACGAAGAAATGAGCCTTTGCTTTACCTGCTATTTGCGGTTGATGTGTAATACAAATAACCTGGCGATTACCTGCAAGCTCTTTCATGATAATTCCGACCTGCCTAGCAGCCTCGCCAGAAATTCCTGTATCAATCTCATCAAAAATTAATGTCGGCATATCTAGCTTTTGTGCCACTAAAGATTTTATACAAAGCATTAACCGGCTCAGCTCACCGCCACTTGCTACTTTTCTTACAGGCAAAAATTGTTTGCTGCGATTAGCATCAAATAAAAATTCAATGCTGTTTTTTCCATATGAATTCAATACATCTTCATCCTTTATTTCAACTTTGATCTTTGCATTTGGCATTCCTACCTGCGCAAGCAATTTGTTTACTTTTTCTTCAAGCGGTTTGATTTGTTTTTTTCTTGCTTCTGAAATTTCATTTGCCAACTCTAATGCTTTTTTATAAGTAGTTGCCAGTTCTTTTTCTTTTTGCTGAATACTATCATCTATGTTCAAAACTGCCTGTAATTTATCCTGGAGTTGGTTTTGAATTGCCAGTAATTCATTAGTTGTTTTTACACTATGTTTCTTCATCAGCTTATATCCTAACGAAAGCCGGTCATTTAATTGTTCAATTTTTTCAGGACTGAAATTAATATGATCACTGATACTATTCAGGTCGCCGGCAACATCTTGTAATTCTAATTGCGCAGATTGTAATCTTTTTATCAGTTCAGGTAGTTGCGGATGAAATGAAGCGTAAACCTGTAATTGATTTGATAAAACTTTCAATTGATTTACTATCGGGCTTTCGCTATCTTTCAATTCAAAATATACTTTTGATAAAGCACTTTTAATTCCTTCTGAATTGTTCAGCATTTTTAATTCAGCATCTATTTCCTCTAATTCATTTTCACGAAAGCCAGCGTCATCAAGTTCAGTAAACTGGAATCGGTTATAATCTGCTTCCTTATCAAATTGCTTTTTTTGATCTTTCAGCTCATCTAGTTCCTGTTGAATTCTTTTCCATTCACTATAAATGATCCTATACTCACCAATAACATTTTTATTGCCTGCCAGCGCATCCACTACTTCCCGCTGAAAATCATTTTCGCCCAACTGTAATGCATCAAATTGCTGGTGAAGATCTACTAGCAGACTGCTTAGTTCCCTTAACTGTTCAAGGTTTACAGGAGTATCATTTATAAAGGCCCTTGATTTCCCATTTACCGCAATTTCCCTTCGTAAAACCAATTCTTCTTCGCCATCCAGTTCATTAATTTTTAAAAAAAATTTTACACCAGCTTTATTTTCTGTTTTAAAAATCCCTTCTACAATGCACTTCTTTTCCTTATTCACCAATGCTGATGAATCCGCTCTGTCACCAAGTATCAACCCCAATGCGCCCATGATAATGGATTTTCCGGCGCCGGTCTCACCAGTCACTACATTCATTCCTCCAGGGAATTTTATATCAATAACATCGATGATGGCGTAATTCTGAATAGAAAGTTGTTTCAGCATGTACCGCAATTTAAAACAAAAACACTATCCCATGTTTTTAACTCTGCCCGTCATTGCGAGCAAGGCGAAGCAACAAAAAACCCCGCTTGGATAAACCAAGACGGGGTAAAAAAAATCTATTTGTAAATTATTTTATCTCGATCGCTGCGTGAAGATCATTATCAACAAGTACACGACCACAATTCTCGCAAACCATGATCTTTTTATGCTGGCGTATCTCACTTTGTTTTTGAGGAGGGATCGCATAGAAACATCCACCGCAAGCATCTCTTTCTACTTGTACAACCGCTAAACCATTACGATAGCTGTGACGGATCTTTGTATAACTGGTCAGCAAACGAGGATCAACTAATTCCTTTGCTTCAGCTGCCATTTTATTGAAATGCTTTTCTTCTTTTTCAGTAGAAGCTATGATCTTTTCAAGTTCTTCCTTCTTTGTATTCAGGATACCTTCTTTAGCGCCAATTGTTTTTTTAGCCTTTTCAAGCAATACGGCTTTTTCAGAGATCTCATCAGTAGCATCTTTAATATGCTTCTCCGCAAGCTTTACTTCCAGTTGCTGCATCTCGATCTCTTTATTGATCGCTTCAAACTCACGGTTATTTTTTACGTTGCTGCTTTGCTTCTCGTATTTTTTAACCAACCCACCTGATTCTTTAATGGCTTCCTTTTTTTGCTCAATGAATTCAGTCATGCCATTTATCTCTTCTTCAATACGTGTTTGTCTTGCATGCAAACCCTGGATCTCATCTTCCAGGTCGGCAACTTCCATTGGCAACTCGCCTTTCAATACTTTTAATTCATCCAGCTTTGAATCAATTTTCTGAAGCGTTACCAGGCCGGTAAGTTTTTCCTGAACTGAATATTCTTTAACTGTACTCATTTATTGATGATTGTTTTTGTTTGATAGTTTTAATTATGAACCCAGCTTCGTATTCCTATTCAAATTCCGTTGCGTCGCACACTTATACTTTCTGTTCGCTACTCCACTTCCTTTGCTTTCATGTCACCCTGAGCCTGTCGAAGGTCAGCTTATAAAAAGTACCGCACCGGGTTCGTATTCACTTCTGTTTTAAGGACGGCAAAGGTAGGGAATTTTTGTTCCAAAAATTCCTGCAAAAGGTTGATGGTGAATTGTTCACTTTCGTAATGGCCGATGTCAGCAATAACCATTCTATCATTGGCATCAAAAAACTCATGATATTTAATATCTGAAGTAATAAAACAATCGGCTCCTGATGCCAAGGCGCTGGAAATCAGGAAGCTTCCCGCACCTCCACATGCAGCTACCTTTGAGATCGGCTTATTTAATAAACCAGTGTGCTTGATAACCTTAAGCTTGAATTTTTCCTTTAGGGTTTTTAAAAAACTGGTTTCATCTGTGCTTTCTTTCAATTCACCG
>JBIOVR010000532.1:0-11292 GCA_044867875.1 Chitinophagaceae bacterium | reverse complement strand
AAGTTCCCAGTTGCTAGAGATCATTGTTAGCAGGTCACTTTTGGCAGGTGGAGCGATCGCTTCTTCTTCAATGTGCTTAGAGCATGATATAGTAATTATTGAAGCAAGGAGAGAGATGGTTATGTAGGCTTTCATTTCAACAGAATTTAGTTTGTATGAGAAGCATTTCAAAGAATGAAGTATTTCCGAAGACTTCTTGTTTTATCCAATTCGTATTTAAGGTAACCCTTTTCTACAACTAGTAAAAAAGACAATTTCTTTCGACAAAGAAGGAACACTACTGACAACTGCGGAAACTATTTCCTTACTGATTCCGGTTTTAAGGGAACCCCCTTATTAATTATCCAATCTATCTTCCTCCAGTTCACAAGCCCATCCAGTGGATTGGCGTTAAGTAAAACCATGTTTGCAATTTTTCCTTTTGCAATACTTCCCCATTCGTTTTGGGCTCCCAGAACTTTGGCTGCATTAATGGTGGAAGCTTGCAGCAATTGCCAGTTATTTAACCCTGCCTGCCGCATTGCTTCGAGTTCGATGAAATAAGAACTGGCATGCTGTGTTCCTAAATTCCCTGCATCCGTACCCGTAGCAATGATCACACCTGCATCAATTAATTTTTTAAGATTCACAGCCATGATACTATCCGCTAATTGCCTGTTTGCCTTTCTTGAGGTTACTCTTTTTATAATGGGGTTTGCAATGGCGGTATCAGGTTCAGGATAGTTTTTAATTGATGCAGCCGGAACCGGGTGAGTCAGTTTCAGTTCTTCATCTGTGAAATGATAATTATTACCCAGTACTTTCATATAGTTGCCTGCAACGATCAAGGTTGGACAAAGCACTACATTTTTTTTCTTCAGCAATTGCACAAAATCATTTGATATTACTTCGTCATCCACACTATGAACTAAATAATCTGCGCCTGCTTCCGCGGCCAGTTGCGCAGTAATTCTTTGCGTGGCATGAACAGCGACCCGTAAATTATTTTTGTGAGCTTCGTCGATCACCGCTTTCACAAAAGGCAGATTTATTCTTGCAGAGCTGTCAATATTTGGACCCCTGACGATATACCAAATTTTGATGAAGTCTGGTTTGTAAGGAAGTTCACTTCTCACAGCTTCTCTTGTTTGTTCTTCTGATGTCATCAAAATAAACGGAGATTCGTTGCCAAGATCTTTAAATGGATCGGGAACAAACGTGGTTAGAAGAGGACCGGACATTTTGATAACAGGAGCATACGTTTTATTGGCAAACGAATCCTTTTGTTGTAAAAAATGAAACGAGGAACCCGGGTCAATTACGGAAGTTATTCCGGCGCTGGTGTAGAGACGAAGAAAATCTTCCATGTGATCATGCGCCCATTTTAGCTCTTTATCGTAAGGCTGATATTTTCGCAGGTCTATTGCATCCGGTCTTGTAAACAAACCACCGGTCTGGAAAAAATGCACATGAGCATCTGCAAGTCCGGGGATCAAATATTTACCTCCGCCATCAATTACTTGTGTGGCCATAGGGTCCCTGGAAGCAGCTGTTGTTTTTACTACAGAGGTGATCCTTCCATTCCCTACCAGCACATCATAACCGGTAAGAATTTTATTATTCTCTACATCTATCACGTTTGTGTTTTTTATTAGCAATTGTGATGTGGCAGCCTGCACCAGGAAAATAAAAAACGATAGAAAGAAATATTTAGGCATGACAGTTATTTTATGAAAGGTAAGAAAAGACAAATACAAGAAATACTTGAAAGTTTTCATTTACTAAGCAACCGCAGACTCCGGATGTACCAAAATTTTTATGTACCAGGCCGCATTGCTACTATTATACTTCCGTTGCGTCGCACTCTTGTACGTTCGGCAATTCTATTGAGCATAGCGATTTCAATATTATTAAATATTCTTTATTGATTTGAAGAAAGAAGGAACACTACGACTACTGAAAAATATTTATTCTCCCAACTCCTTCCTCACAACATCAGCCGCAAAGTCAACTTCTTTTTCAGTATTAAAAATATGGCAGGAGAAACGAATACCATTGAACCATTGCTTATGAGTAGCACGAATACTGAGTTTATGTTTATCATATAGCATCCGGTTAAATGCAACCTTTTCAATCCGATCAGGCAACAAGCATGCAAGCATCGGTGAAGCAAGCGGCCCTGCTGGCGGGCTTACAATAGTTAAGTTCTTCATACCAGATAGCCGGTCATACAACCTGTTTCTCAATGAGAGATCATGTTCTTCAACTTTTGTAATACCAATTGATTCCAGGTACTCAATTGCTTTACCCAACCCAAGAATACCAGCCGAGTTCACCACACCGTTTGAATCAACATACGTATTATATGACTCTTCAAATTGCATGGGACGAATGAGATCACGGGCTTCTTTTGATAAATACAAAATTCCAGTTCCTTTCGGACCCATCACCCATTTATGTCCACTGGTAGCATAAGCATGACATCCCAGTTTTTTCAGATCTACATGAATAGCACCTGCTGCCTGTGCACCATCAACAATGCATAATATTCCTTTTGACCGGGCTATTGATGAAATTTCAGCGAGAGGCACACGAAGACCGGTAGATGAAAAAACATGACTGATGCTGATGAGCTTTGTATCTTTTGTTATGCGGTCACTGATCCTGTTTACGATCGCTGCTGCATTATTTTCTCCCGGCGGAATGGTGACTATATCAACCTTTACTCCATGATATTTTTGATAATACTCCCAGCATAAAATGCCGCCGCCATGTTCCTGGTCAGTTGCAAGAATATGATCACCGGCTTTCAAACGCAGACCTTGTGCAATTGAATTCATCCCGTTTGTTGTACTATTGGTAATAACGATCTCACTGGTATCACAATTAAAAAAGCGGGCCGCCGTGGTTCTTGTTTTTTCGGCTAATGATTCTGCACCCCATTTACCATAATATTTCAGTGGTAATGTTTCCAACTCTTCCCATGACTTTTTTGTTTCTTCAATCGTTTCTCTTCGACAAGGACCCAGTGTTCCTGTATTGAGATAAACAAGACCTGGTTCAAACAGAAATTCATTGGCCGGAAGAAATGGATCGGGTTGCGCTGCTGAAGAAAGAGGTGTCAGCCCATTTATCAGCAATCCTCCGGCTGCACCAGCTGTAAGAGAAGATAAAAATTTTCTCCTGTTATGTGTGGATGGTTTCATACCCCGGTTTTATACAAAACAAGTTATGCGATTTATTTTTAAGAGTGAGTTGCTGACGGGCAAGACCCCGGGCGGGCGGAAGCAGATGCTTAGTTACAACTTGTCCCGCTAATGCGGGAAACTAAGCATAACGACTCAAGATTTTTTTAATATTCTTTATTGGTTAGAGGAGAAAGAAGGAAAACTACGGACAACGGAGAACATTACGTACAACAGGTTCGGATCCGCAGTTAACTACCAATTTTTGGTAGCTCTATTTTGTCGATTGGATTTTTTTGATCGCAAACTATCTCTTACTCTGGATTCTTCCTGTTGTGCCGATTGAAGAATTTTTTCGGCGGCTTGCTTGCTTAGTTTCTGTTCTGATTTTTGTTGTTCTTTTGATTCCTTCGGGCTCATTCCTGAATTCTGTTGCTTTTGGTTAAGCTGTTTTTTATACTGATTTATTGCAAATTGAAGATTTTCTCTGCAATCCCTGTCTTCTGAATTCAGTTTCATAGCATTTCTAAAGGCAGTTATCGCTTCCGGATAATTTGCCGATTTAAGAAAAGCCACACCTGAATTATAAAATATTTTTGCAGACATTGATTTATCTTTTGAAAGACTAAGCGCTTTTTTAAATGCTTCTGTCGCTCCTTCAGTTTCATTGAGCCTGAACCTGGCAACGCCAAGATTGTATTGAGCTGTAAAATCCATTGAGGATTTTTTTAATGCTTCTTCATATAACTTACTTGCATTTGAGTACTCAGATTTCTGATATTGCTTATCTGCATCACTTAAAATTTTATTTACATTCTGTGCTGAAGATGTTGAAATAAAAAATATAAGACATATAGTAGGCAGCATTTTCATTCCGCTCTTTTTTTTTCGGGGATCATTATTTCTATTATCATGAAAAGGATTGCCGCAAAAAGAAACAGCTGATAATATGAATAGTAACTTCTTGTCTGACCGGTACCAGGATGTTTCTTTTCAAAATTGCTAAACTCTTTTTTCAGCGCTGGTATAATATCATTTTGATCATTCAGGAGAAAAAAATTTCCACCTGTAATGGATGCGATATTTTTTAAAAGAGACTCATTTAATCTGGAAATAACTGTATTTCCATTTTCATCTTTCATATATTGAGTTGAGCCTGCTTCTTTAAAAATAGAGCCTTGCGAAGTACCTGCCCCTATACAATATACAACTACTCCACTTTCACGTAATTGTTTAGCCATCCTGATGGCTGTATTATCATGAGCTTCACCATCAGAAATTAATACAACAGTCTTGTATTTGTATTCATTGAGATTTAATGATTTGTCACATAGTGCTAAAGCGTCCCCAATCGATGTTCCTTGTTGAGGAATAGCATCAGTGTTAACCTCGTTAATGTACATTTCAGCTGCTCTAGTATCATATGTAATGGGTAACTGCAATAAAGCTTTTTCTGCAAAAACAATTAAACCGATCCGGTTACCGTCTAAAGTTTGGACCAGGTTTTTAATTAACTCTTTAGCTGCCGATAGTCTTGTTGGGTTTATATCAGCACTCAACATACTATTACTGACATCCAGTGCAAACATTAGATCAATATCTGTGTTTTTAGATTCCGCCTGTATAATTTTTCGGGGATTTGCAGCTGAGATTATTAAAAGAGCCAGCGCTATTAGTATTAATAAAGGTTTGATGAAAAATAATCTTAATGAAAATGATTTAATAAATTGGGCGATCAATAAAAAGTTTCCCAATTTAGTTTGAATCTTTCTTCTCCAGAAAAATGCATAAATAAGCAATGACACAGGGACCAAAAGCAAAAACAGAAAGTTGAGATATTCAATATGTTGGAAAGACAACATCAGTCTGTATTAATACATTAAATTTTTGCAACGATTTTAACCGGCTCTTTATCTGAAGATTTTTAGATCTTGTCTTATCCACTTCAATAACTGTACTAAAACTTCAATAACTGTACTAAAAATGGGTAATTATTAAAAAAAAAGGAATTTAAAGAATCATGGCATTATTATTTCCTGATGAATCCGTAGAAAATTTTTATAATAATTAAACCAGGGTATCCATAGGGTTGATTATGCAAACACCGAGTTTTATTCAAGACGTCAGAAAGGAGTTGGGTAAAGTAATTATTGGCCAGCACAACATGATAAACCGTCTCCTGATCGGATTAATGAGCAATGGACATATGCTGCTGGAGGGTGTTCCGGGACTTGCTAAAACACTTTCTATCAAAAGCCTGGCAAAATGTCTTGATCTTCGATTTAGCAGAATTCAGTTTACGCCTGATCTTTTGCCCGCAGATGTAACGGGTACAAAAGTTTATAACCAGGAACTTAACAAATTCGACGTTCGCAAAGGGCCGATCTTTGCCAATTTTATCCTGGCCGATGAGATCAACCGGGCTCCCGCTAAAGTGCAAAGTGCATTGCTGGAAGCAATGCAGGAAAGACAGGTTACTATTGGGGAGCAAACTTTTTTACTTGATGATCCTTTTCTTGTTCTGGCCACTCAAAACCCAATTGAACAAGAAGGCACCTATCCGTTGCCTGAAGCTGAGTTAGATAGATTCATGTTAAAAATTAAAATAGATTATCCTAACGAAATGGAGGAACAATTGATAATCCGTAACCAGATTAAAGCGGAGCCTTTGGAACAAATTCGGGTTGTAACGACAGGAGAAGAAATACGGGCAGCAAGAAAATTAGTGAGACAAGTAGTCGTTGATGAAAAAATCGAGCAATATATCATCAGGATCGTTTTTGCAACTCGTTTTCCCGAAAAAAACGGGCTTGGCGACTTTAAGAACAAGATCAGTTATGGGGCATCACCACGGGCAAGCATTTATCTTGCAATGGCTGCAAAAGCAAATGCTTTTATGGATGGAAGAGACTATGTTATACCTGACGATATTAAAGAAATTTGTAAGGATGTATTACGACACCGCATAGGTCTTACCTATGAAGCCCAGGCCGATAGAATAACCTCTGAAGATATCATTGATGAACTACTTCAAAAAAAAGTGAAAACACCTTGATGTCAGTTGAAGAAATATTAAGGCAAGTAAGAAGAATAGAAATAAAAAGCAAATGGTTGGCAAACCATGTATTTGCAGGGGGGTATAGAAGCGCTTTTAAGGGGACAGGTTTACGATTTAAAGAAGTGAGAGAATACGCACCGGGAGATGATGTGAGATTTATAGACTGGAATGTAACAGCACGAATGGGACACTATTTTACTAAACTGTTTGAAGAAGAAAGAGAGCTTTCTATCTATCTCCTGGTTGATATAAGCCCAAGCACCCTTTTTGGCACATCTCAGGGTAAACGGGAAATGATAACCCGGATCTGTGCTGATCTTTCTTATTCCTCTATCCTCAATAATGATAGGATCGGACTGATATTATTCAGTGACAAAACAGATAAATACTTGCCACCCCAGAAGAGCCTGGATCATACGGAATATATGATTAAGGAAATTTTTTCGGCCAACTCTTCATCATCAAAAACAGATCTGGTTAAACCGATTGATTTTTTAAATAATATAACCCGTCATAAGAGCATTGTTTTTATATTAAGTGACTTTGCATTTGATGGGTATGAAAATGCGCTATGTTTTCTGTCGAGCAAACATGATGTAATAGGACTTAGAGTCTATGATAAAGTTGACCAGGAACTACCTGATGCAGGGTGGCTTCACGTAAAAGATATTGAAACAGGTTCAACCATGTTACTAAATACCCGGGATAAATCTATTCGCAGGCAATACACCGCGCAATTCCAAAAGTTTTCAGCTTATGCGGCTGCGGCATTTAAGAAAGCTGGTGCAGATTTATTATTGCTTGAGACAGGAAAAAATTATATAACAGAATTACAGAAACTATTTCTTCAAAGAGTACGGTGAGAGCAATAAATTTTTTTATATTATTTCTCCTCGTTGAATCATTTCAACTTTTTTCCTTCCTCCAGGCTCAAAACATTAACGCATCGGTTAACCGTAACTCCATCTTGATCGGGGAGCAGATCAAACTGGTATTAACAGCAGATAATGTAGATGTAAAAAAACATCCAATTGCACAGTGGCCTCAAATTCCGGATACATTTAATCATTTTGAGGTGATAGAAAAAGGTAAAATTGACACCGTAAGTAAAAATGGAGTAAATCATTATGAGCAAACATATATACTGACTTCCTTTGACGAAGGATCCTGGGATATACCGGCATTTAACGTGTTATTCAGCAAAAAATCAACCCGTAAGCGGGTTAGCTTAAATACACCATCCATTAAAATAAAAGTATACCCGGCAGATATTTCACGGCTTAAAAATTACCATGATATAAAAGATATCGTGCAAACCCCTAAAGAGTCTGCTCATTCAAAAACAAATTCAGTAATTGGCTTAATTGCTGTTATTGTTCTGATAATTGTATTATGGGTAGTTTTAAAAAGAAGAAGAATAAAAAGCAAAACGTTAGCAAAAAAGGGGATGCTCAATTCCATTGATTGGATCCTGGAGCAATTAACGCTGCTTGAAAAAAAGCAAATTCCGGATAAAGATGCAGTTAAAGAATATTATCAGCAGCTATATCAGCTATGTCGTCAGTATTTTTCTATAGAATTCGACATAAACGTATTGTACTGTACTACCGAAGAGTGGATGGGCATACTGGAACGGGTAGAATTGGATAACAAAAACAAAGCAGCATTTTATGAACTTGTAAAAAAGGCTGATTCCGTCAGATTTGCTGACAGAGATATTGCTGAAAACCTGAATGAGGAGATCTCAACTGCCAGAAATTTTGTTAAAGCACTTCACCGGTTAAAGACGGAAAGTCCTGATAAAAATTGAAACTGAATTGGAAAACTGGTTGAAAAATATTGAGTTTGCTTATCCCTGGATACTGTATGGACTGATAGTAATTCCTCTGCTTATTATTTGGTACGTAAAAAAGAGCAACAAGCAAAAGCCGTCCATATTAATCAGTACTACTAAATTTCTTGCTAAACCGAAAGGTATCAAATCCCTTTTTTTCCATATCCCATTTATGCTTCGTTGTTTCGGCTTGTCCTTTTTAATAATCGCATTAGCCCGGCCTCAGCATAAATTTTCAAACCAATTTTTTGAAGGGCAGGGAATTGACATCATGCTTTGTCTTGATGTAAGCGGGAGTATGTATAGTACAGATCTATTGCCAAACCGGCTTGAAGCTTCAAAAGAAGTAGCAAAAAGTTTTGTTCAAGGAAGGCCTGGTGACAGGATCGGGATAGTAGTTTTTGGCAACAATGGTCTTACTATGTGTCCCCTGACTACCGATAACAGTGCCTTAATTGAGCAAATCGATAATATTACAACCACCGATTTAACCGGGGCCGCAACAGTTATAGGAACGGGTATTGCAACATCTATAAACAGATTGAAAGACAGTAAGAGTAAATCTAAAATCATTATTTTTTTGTCAGATGGAGTTAATTCAGGTGGAGCCATTTCTCCGGAAACTTCAATTGAGCTTGCAAGGGTGTTCAAAATAAAAATATATACAATTGGAATCGGATCAAACAACAAAACTAATGTAACACGGCAAAGCCCATCCAGGGAGCGAAATTTCGAATTTGACGAACAATTATTAATGAGAATGGCTGAAATAACAGGAGGACAATACAGTCACGCAGGTAATGGTGAAGATCTTAAAGAGGCATTTGAAAATATCAGCCATCTTGAAAAATCAAATATTCATATAAGCAAGATCACAAGGGTTGAAGAACAATTTTTGCCTTTCCTGGTTATTGGATTCTTGTTTGTATTTCTTGAAATTTTACTGAGATACTCTGTTTTCAGGAAATTTCCATAATGTGTATTAGCTAAAACTTGTCACTCCAAATCTCATACAGGAGACTTGTTAACACACAGCCCTAACTTATTTAAGGACTCTCCATGTCCAACAAAGAAAAAAATTGGAAATGCCTGGCGCCAGTCGATTTAATTGCCTGCTCCTTCGGAGCAGATGCCTGCCTGCCGGTAGGCAGGCTTAGTTACAAACCAAGCATAACGATTTCAATATTTTTTAAATATTCTTTATTGGCTTGAAGAAAGAAGGAACATTACCGACAACGAGGGCTCCAAATATCTGCATTAAAAATCCATTCCGCAAGAACAAGGTTCAATTAAATCATTCTCGTAATAATTTATAAAATCTTTGATAGCTTCAATTGATTCGTCATATTTAAAATTCAGAGTCTTAACGAATAAATCTTCATATTTTTCATAGCCGTTTCCTTTTTTTGTATGGACTATATCATCTCTCAATTGTTTTAAATTGTCAATAAATATTTGGCGATTAGGGTATTTGTTAGCGAAGCTTCTATTTTTTACTTTATTTAAAATCTCATTAATTTTTTCATCAAGAGGTATCCATCTTTCAATTTGGTCTTTATTATAGGATTTTATGAATTTATTACTTTCTTCTTTTTGATAGATAAAATCTTTTGGTATCGCTTGGTTCACAAAAGCTTCCAACGCTGTCATTAACATAACTACGAAACCACTGCAAACACCAAAAAAATTATAAAATAAATTTAATGATTTTTCATTTAGTAATTTTTCACTTAAAAATAGATTCAGCAATTCATCTTTTACTGCGTATATATTTTTAAGATTAGTTTGCGCATAATGAAAATAAATTAAAACTGGGTTAGCTAAGGGGATAGCACAAGCATTGCCATTGTAATTATAAAAAAAAGCACGAAATGTTTCACCATTCTCAAAGATCACCATTGCATTTTTCCCTTTTATGTCTTTGTATTTTAAGTTAAAAAAAGGACTAAAATCAGCATTTGACGATGTCGGGCTTGATAGTTTTTCATCCTTAATTTTAAAATGTTCTACAGTTTTCTTTTTGATATGTTTCATATAAATAATTGTATTACTTTTTGTATACTACTACTTGCGTCCTCACAAACGGTATTGACTATTGTTTCAACTACCTGTTTGTGAAGACACCAAAGTGTTTAGAGAAAATTTTATCTTGGAAAAACTTCAAATTTGATATTTGTCTTTAAATTATGTTTGAACTCCGCAAGACATAATTTACCTACTCTAACAGTATCTGTTCCTCTTATTCCTGTCCTTTGATTGAAAGTAGATATAAATTCAAACATCAGATTATCGTAAACTTCTAACAATTTATCCTCCACAATCGAAATCCATGCTTCGCCAAATCTGACATCATTATATCCTTTTTCGAAATTGTCAATTAAATCCATATAGTCAGTGTTTCCAAGTATATCCTGAAATAAAGGGATGCTTGTTTCCGTCGTAAGCAAATTCCTAAGTTGATGCCCATTACGATTCCTCCAGGTTGTTTGTCCGTGATGTAGAAAGATGAATGCCTTTATACATAGTTCAATGCTTTGTTCCATTAATAAACCCGCAGAATAAAATCGATTAGATACAATAGCTAATCTTGCACTGACATAATGTTCACGGGCAATCGAAGCATACATTGTGTGTTGAAGAGAACCCATTCCTTGTAAACCTACATCTGTAAACTTTTCATTTTTGAATGTCATAAAAAATATTTTTAACAATTATGTAATCTTTTTTATACCGATCATTATTCTATTAAGCAGTCCAAAGCCTTTTAATATCACCGCAAATAACCTTTATATTGGAATTCACTGCTGCAATATTTTCAGGAGCTGGGACGAGCCGTTCTGCAAAAACATCCAAACAAAGGCACAATTCAGGCAATACTCTCTCATCTTTCTTGGCTACTTTTTTCGTAAGATGTCGATACAATAATGCAGCAACATATGAGCATTGGAGATGATTAAATGGCTTGCCCTTGCATATATGTATTTTAACAGCACCGTATATAATCTCATCTTTATACCTTGCCTTTATTATTATTTCTGGGGCAATTTTCACATCAACATCATTGATAAGAATCTCCTTATCATCAGTAGTTACCACTTCATAACTTAAAGAAGATAAAATCTTCGGAAGCTTAATTGTTTTCATAACTTCTAATGCCTGAATCGATGCTGCTCTATCATTTCTTTGCCGATCGTTTATTGGAACTTTTGCTTCGAGTTCATTAATTGCATTTTCAA
>JBIOVR010000531.1:0-15154 GCA_044867875.1 Chitinophagaceae bacterium | reverse complement strand
AAATTTTACAGACGCACCAAGAATTACTCCATCATCAGAATTATAGCTACCAATTATCATTGGGATCGTTTGGTTATACTTATAATCTAATCGGTTATAAGAATTCACGATCGTATCATTAGCCATTTTATTTTTAAGATTCCCTGTGAGAGTATTATCTCCATTCTTCATATCATAAACAATATTGCCGCCACCGGAACCGGTATTTTCAAAAATGTCCTTGCCATCACCACCGATCATCCTGATCTTTATTTTATCGTTACTTCCTTTTATTAAAAATTTATCTTCTCCGTCGAAAGAATAAAGCCTTAGTTCTTCCGTAACAGAAGGATCAAACGTCCTGTCATACATCTTAGTTGATTGTACGCCTTCTTTTGTTATTTTATATACTTGTAACATAACAGAGCCATCATCATTCCTTGTTATCTCAAATAATTCTTTTTTATCACTTCCGGAAATGCTTACAGATTCTGAAAGAAAACGGTAATACTCCATTACTTCAGCTGCGAGATATTTACGACGTTCTTTTAAAGTATTAATTATCTTATCGCCGGAAATTGATCTTATTTCCTTCGGTTGCTCATTAATAGCTCTTTCGATCACTTCATCCGTCATCTTAGGAATAAATTCATCAACTTCTTTTTTCCAATCCTGCTCATTAAGTTCCGTTAAGAAAAAGCGATCAAAATTGCGGGCCGCAAAGTTGAACCTTTTAATGTTTTTTGCTTTAGGTCTGAAACCCTGTAGCTGCGGAACGAGCCATGGCGACTTTACTATACCGGGTAGCACACCGCCGTTAATAAAAAAAGCCTGGTCCCTGTCACGTGGAATTGGAAAATATGTTTTGCCTTTGTCTTTATCAATAGAACCCCATTGCCACTGATCTTCATGGCGGTCAAAATCCATGATAAACAGATCTAAAATCCTTGCCCTAAGCACTGCACGTTCATCTACATTATCATCATTATCTTCTTTTAATTTCACAGCTACATCATAGCTATCTTCTCCTTTTTTTACTGATTCAGGCAATCGTTCTTCAAAATAAGCAAGCCGGTTTTTAAATTCATTCCTGTATTCGCCAAGTATGGGATCATCGGGTATGTATACCAACTTTACTTTATTAAATGGAACACCTGCTGCTTCAGATAATATCGGTACTGATAAAGCAGCGTAAGGATAGGAGGCAGATACCCCGTCAGCAACCAGGTCTTCTGCTGCCTGGCTTTGCAGGTCAGCCGGTAAGGTTTTAGATGTGATAAATTTTTCGATCAACCTAAGAGTATATTGCCTGCCAGTTGGATCCTCCATCCGCAAAGACTTTGATTGTTTACCACCCCCAAGCTTTATAGGTTTCAACCCTCCTTTTTCAGTTGAAAGGTTTATGATAGGTGCTTTTACCAATGTCAGCCATTCAGTTCGATAATTGGAGCCCATCCAGAATTTCCTGGAACCATTGTTTTTAAATTTAATGGAGGCGGCCGCTGCTGCAGAATCTGTTTGTGCTGAGCCGGATAATACCGGGCCGGATATCAGCAATAGAATAAATGCAATGCTCAGGAGATTGTTTCGGTTCATAAACAGTATTTAGGCAGGTGAAAACAGTTATACAAAAAAATAAATATAAATATTTTTATTGAATTAATTGAAGGACGAACAAACACATAAAGAATGATCAGATCTTTATTGAAATCAATTTGTTAATGGGACCCATACTTGTAAATGTAGATGAACTTTTACTTAACTTCCCTGTTTTAATTATGCTGTGAAATATCCGCTGATAAAACGCCGATTTTGCCGGTCGGATTGATCAGCGGCACGGTTTTTAAAGTAAGATTTTAATTGATTGCGATAAGGCCAGTATTTTATGCAATCCCTTAATTCAGGCTCAATACTCATAAATGGCAATGAAAAAAATTACCGGGCTTTATATTTTCCTGCTTGTTGGCTTTCATTTCACATTGACTGCACAAACTGATACCATCAGCCAGCGGATCATACTTATTGGTGATGCGGGTGAATTAACTAACGGCAGGCATCCTGTAGTAGATGCTATCAAACAATTTATAAAGCTTGATAAAAAGACAACGGTAATTTTTCTTGGTGATAATTTATACGACAGTGGTCTTCCGGATGATCAGTCGGTCCTATACCAACAGTCCAAAGCGGTTTTAGATTCTCAATTATCAGTTGTAGAAGGTACACAGGCTCGTGTGATCATGATCCCTGGAAATCATGACTGGAACAATGGCGCAAGAGATGGATATGAAACCATTATTCGTGAGCAATTGTATGTTGACTTATTAAATAAACCCAATGTTCAGTTCTATCCCAAAGATGGTTGTCCCGGACCTGTGGAAGTACCTCTTGGAAATGATGTGACACTTGTAATTTTTGATAGCCAATGGTGGATACATGCTTATGATAAACCGGGTATTGAATCCGATTGCGATTCTAAAACGGAAGATGAATTATTGTCCCAGATCGAGGATATTGTTAACCGCAATTCAAAAAAATTAGTGCTGCTTGCTACTCATCATCCATTCAAAAGTAACAGTGTTCATGGTGGCAATTTTCAACTGAAGCAACATATTTTTCCATTAACAGATATAAAGAAGAGTTTGTACATACCGCTTCCGGTTATCGGATCCATTTACCCTATAGTAAGAAGTGTATTTGGTACACCGCAGGATCTTAGCCATCCGAATTATGTAAACATGATAAACAATGTAACAGATGCGGTAAAATCGCATAAGCATGTTGTATTTGTAGCGGGACATGATCATGGTTTGCAAATGATACAGGATAGTAATTATAATTATATAGTGAGTGGCGGTGGTTGTAAAATAAACAGGGTATCAAAAGGAAAAAATAGTCTTTATGCAGAATCTTTAAGAGGGTTTGCAGTAATGGAAGTATCGACAAACAAAAATGTCACTGTCTCTTTTTATACTGTTGAAGATTCAGTAAAAAATTCTTTCAGCACTACTTTACTAAATTTCTCTTCTATTCCTGAACCAACAGGAGATTCTGCTACACGTGAGGTTAACATTCCTAATATAAAATACAAGGATACTGTCAACATTTCTGCAAGTGAAAAGTATAAACCTGTCAGTGGATTCAAAAAGATGATGCTTGGCCAGAATTATCGTTATGAATGGACAACACCTGTGAACATGAAAGTTTTTAATATCAATAAAGAAAAAGGTGGATTTACTGCAACTGGCCTGGGTGGTGGCAAACAAACTCTATCATTACATCTAAAAGAAAAAAAGACCGGTAAAGAATGGGTTTTACGTGCGGTTGATAAATTGTCGACGGGAGCTTTGCCACAAGAATTCAGAGGCACATTGGCCCCGGACCTTATCAGGGAATTTAATTCTGCATCACATCCCTATGCACCACTTGTAATTCCTGACCTGGCAAAGGCATTAAACATCGCAGTTCCTCACCCGGAATTATTTTTTGTACCGGATGATCCGGCTCTTGGATATTATCAGCCATTATTTAGAAATTCCGTTTGTATTATGGAAGAAAGAGAACCTTCATTGGATGGTTCCAACTCAAGAAGTACTGCAAAAATTTTCAATGAAATAACCAACGAAAGTGATCATAGAGTTGACCACATCGCTGTTTTAAGAGCAAGATTGCTGGATATTATCATCGGGGACTTCGATCGTAATATGGATCAATGGAAATGGGCCACGACTGATACAGGTAAAGGAAAATTATATTACCCGATCCCCCGCGACCGGGATCAGGCTTTTTTTTATTCTGATGGTCTGATATTAAAAAGAAGCAGTAAAAAACTTTTGCCATTCCTGGTTGGTTTCAGAAATGACATTCCGCAGGTAAATTGGTTTAATTATACGGCAAGGGACTTTGACCGATTATTTCTTACAGACCTTGATGAAAAAGAATGGAAAGAAACAATTAATGAAGTACAACAAAAAATTACTGATAGTGTAATTGCAACGGCCGTAAAAAAATTACCACCTGAGATCTATCCCATGGATAGCAAAATTATTTCTGACAAGCTTGTAAGCCGAAGAAATGCATTGACAACGGCGGGAATGACCTATTACCGCTTTATTTCAAGAGAAGTGAATGTCATTGGCACTATTCAAAAAGAATATTTTAAAGTGAGTAATTATGGCGAAGGCTTGCAGGTAAGAGTATATGGAAGAGAAAACGGGAATGACACAAGTTTCCTGATGTACGACAGGATCTTTGAACCCGCAAATACCCGTGAAATAAGATTGTATGGCCTCGCTGAGGATGACGTTTTTGATATTGATGAAAATGCAAAATCGAGAATAAAATTGCGGATCATCGGTGGAAAGGGGAAAGATACATTTAATATACGCGGCAATGTAGAGAACCTGATCTATGACATGGATGGAGAAGGGAATTATATTCAACACACAAGTCACACGAAAAAACGTTTCTCAAAAGATCCCCCCGTAAACTCTTATAGTATTATTGGCTATAAATATAATACAAGAGAATTTCCAAGAATTCTACTCGGCGTCAATTCCGACGACGGTTTTATAGCGGGTGCTGGCTTTGCAAAACGCACTTATGGATTCCGAAATGAGCCCTATGCTACGGATCAAAAATTTGGCATCTTTCATTCTTTCAATACAGGTAGTTACCGGTTCATATACGATGGTGTGTTCAATCATATCACACATAATATCGACCTCCTGTTAAAAGGAAGGGTTGGAGTACCTGAGGTAAATAACTTTTTCGGCTTAGGTAATACTACAGAGATCGCTGACGAAAAAAGTTATGATTTTTACAAAACCCAATTCAAACTAACGGAGCTACAAGTATTATTTCGCCAACGTATGTTTGAAAATTTGCAGCTGATAGCAGGACCCTATTTTTTGCATTACTCCAATAAATATTCTAAAAATGCAGATAAGATATTAGGAGATCCTAAATCGATAAATCTTGACTCTACCCTGGTGTATACCGATAAAAATTATTTAGGTGTCAAGCTGGCGATGTATTTTGATAACACCAATAACGAAGTATTTCCAACCCGCGGTGTGCACTGGGAGAATGAATTTTTGGCAACAGCAGGTGTTACCGAAACAAGTAAGACATTTACAAAGATCAGTTCCGACATGACGATCTATGCAAGTTTGAGTGATCCGGCAAGATTAATAGCAGTTGTTTCATTGGGAGGAAGCAGGATCTTCAACAAAACATTTGAATTTTTCCAGGCGTCTGCGATCGGCAATAATAATTTACACGGCTTTAGAGCTAACCGGTATCTTGGTAAATCGACATTATATACAAGTGCGGAATTAAGATATAGACTATTCAATTTAAAATCAAACATCATCCCCGGCCCTGTTGGCCTTACTGGTTTTTATGATCTGGGCCGTGTGTGGCTGGATGGCGAAGGTTCCAAAAGATGGCATTCTGCTTATGGTGGAGGATTTTACTATATTCTTTATAACAAGTTCATGATCTCTGGTTCAGTTGGATTTTCCGGCAATGAAAATATGCTCAGATTTGTTTTGGGAACTAAAATAAACCTGAGTTACTAATATTACACAATGACAATTTTTTTAAAATAAACCAAACCAACTTGATGGCCGAATAGTTGCTATCTATCATCCATGGGTATTTCAAGACTAATAGTGCCAAGCGGATCTGTAGTAAACAAACGAAGATTACCCATCATCATAATTATCGCACTAAGCTGGACACTCGCTGATTTTATTCTTTTCCTTATACAAATGAGCACTGACTCATTTTTATTTAAATACGAGGAACCTGGCTCCAATACTTTAAAGGCGATCCTGCTGCGTGAATTGAATGTATTGCTGGTAAGTTTTATAATTGGCTTCTTGCTTATCTCTGTATTAAGAAGATTTTTTCGCGGTTATTCCCCCTGGCTCCATTTTGTTCTCAAAACCATTATTCTTATAGCAGCCGGCCTGATCATGAGCTTTTTGATCTATATATCTTTTGAGTTAATAATAAGACATCGATCCCTTGATGTTGCTTTAACCAGGTTCCTGTCAAATACTTTCAGAACACAATGGATAATACCAAAAATGGCTGAATGGACCATCTTATATATATGGACACAACTGGCAATCGAGGTAAATGAAAAATACTCACCAGGTGTTTTTTTAGCAATTTTCATGGGGAAATATTTGCGACCACGGGAAGAATCAAGAATAATTGTTTTTATAGATCTGCGTAATTCCACACCTATCGCCGAAAAATTAGGGAATAACTATTTCGAATTCATTCGTGATTTTATTTTTTGCATTTCAGCGGGCATCATGGAACATGATGGACGGGTTTATCAGTATGTGGGAGATGAAATTGTTGCCTGGTGGCCCAGCTCAAAAGCAAACGCAAAAAAGGCGATCAATTCATTGATTGAGTCAAGAAAAATTTTGAACATAAACAACAATGTTTTTACAAATAACTATGATATTGTTCCTGAATATAAGGCGGGCATGCATATGGGTACGGTCACTGTCGGACAGGTTGGTATTTCAAAAAAGGAACTCGTAATGAGTGGCAACACTATTAACACGGCATCAAGAATACGGAGTGCCTGTACGGACCTGAATCAAAAATTTTTGGTTTCAAAAGATATTATTGATATACTTGAAATGAAAGACTGGCAAAGCGAAAGCATGGGAGAAGTAGATCTGAAAGGTAAAAATGAGAACATTGAATTATTTGCTTTAAAAATCTGATCTCAACTGGTCACATGAATACAGAAATAAAAAAAAAGCAAACATGGCTCTCTATATTCACAATTGAGTTTTTAATTGTGCTGCTGCTGCTTTTAGCATTGATCATTTTTATTTTTGCTGCCCGTGAGATCTTTGTTTTAAAAAATTTTGTTTTTGATGAAGATGTTTTCGAAGCCTTGCGCCCTTATATTACTCCGGACCGTACCCGTTTTATGAATTTTATTACTTTCTTTGGGAAACACGATGCATTGATCCCTTTGAATATTTTATTGATCGGGTATTTTATTTATAATAAAAAAAGATGGTTTGCGATACGTATTGCAGCATTAGCACTTAGCAGCTTGTTATTAAAGTTTATTTTAAAATTTTATTTTCAACGGGCCCGGCCCGATATTCCCGTAATTGAAAAAGTCGACGGATATAGTTTTCCCAGCGGGCATGCATTGATCGGCGTAGTATTCTATGGCCTTGTCATCTACGTTATCTGGCATGAAGTAAAACAAAAATGGCTGAAAATACTATTGACCATCTTCTTTGTGTTATTCATTCTTCTTATCAGCTTCAGCAGAATATATCTAAGAGTTCATTATGCAAGTGATGTGATAGCAGGGATCTCTGTCGGATTTATCTGGCTGGTATTATCGCTCAATTTCATTCATCGGATCGAGAAAAAATATATTGCAAGAAGAGCCTTGAAAGCAGAAGGACTAGAGAAATAGAATTTCCATTTGCTATTGTGTGTAGGTAAATTTCAACAACTCTGCTTTAGAGCTTACCGCTTCATTCGAAATATACATATCACCATTACTCTTAAAAGTCAGGCCTTCCGCCTGGGGGAATAAATTTTTTGCCAGCATATAAACATTTTCAACATTTCCATTAAGATCCGTTACTACTAATTGATTGCTTGCAGAGGAAAGAATGAAAAGTTTTTTAAGTATCGGGTGTATTCTTGCGGCAGATGGTTGAAATCTTGATGTAGGTCTGGGCGACATTGAATCTACCATTTTAGTATCAATTGTAAAAAGTGCCTTACTGTCAAACCCGATAGAATCGGGGTAATATGCATAAGCACTTACGACTTTTTTATCATCGGTGCTGCAATTTTTACAAAGGATCACCAATGCGTTCCTTTCTGCATCATAGTATAATGTTTCAAAATCATTTTTTCCTGACGATTGCAATTGGCCAGCATCAAATGTGTTTTGTTTGCCCGAACTGTCAACTACTATTCTGAATAATTTACCATCACTTCGCAAAACATAAACATCTTTTTTTGCCATAGCAATGTCTTCATAATCTCCTTTTGTTTCGCTAAAAACAAATTCTCTTTTTATTCCCTTGGTATCCCTGTCCAGGTAAAAAACGATCCCCTTTTCATCATTATGGGCAATAAATTCATCACTTTGATTATCCCATACAATTCCCGAGATCTCTTTTATCTTCAAATCAAGCTTATCACTAAAAGGTTTTGAAAAATTATAATGAGGAGGCGACTTGTATATAAATTTTTTTTGTTTACAACTGATCAAAAAAATGACAGGAACACAGACAATATAAAATGGCCATGCTAAAAATTTAAATCTTTCCATCGTTTATCTTTATTAAATTTATAAAAATATATCTTTATTCTTATGACCGAAGAGCAATTCAGGATATTATCTGCAGCGCAGGACTTTGTCTCAGATCTGTTTATCAATAAAGTTAATAAAACTATCCATTTCCACACACTACAACATACACAGGAAGTGGTAGCTGGCAGCGAAACGATGGCCGATTATTATCACCTGGAAGATGAAGATCGTTTTGCATTAACGTTAGCTGCATGGTTTCATGATACAGGCTATAGCGGCGGTCATGCAGCAGGTCATGAGAATTTAAGCATTGAATTAGCCGTAAAATTTTTAAATGAGCATAAGGTAAATCAAGCTATCATTGATAAAGTTATTGGATGTATAAATGCCACACGATTACCACAAAATCCAAATTCACTTATTGAGCAGATCATTTGCGATGCAGACTTGTTTCACCTTGGCACTGGTGATTTCAGAGAAAAAAATAAACTCCTTCGTGAAGAGTTGAATGATTTTGGCAATTTGGATCTATCAAAAAAAGAATGGCGGAAAAAAAATATTGAGTTTCTTTCAAAGCATCATTATTTCACTTCCTATGCAAAAGAAAATCTTGATCCTTTAAAGCAAGTATATCTGCAGGAGTTAAATAAAAAAGATGGCATTGAAGAAAAAACAGATAAGAAGCAAACTAAGGATTCTAAAGATCCGAAACCAGCTTTAATAGTCAAAAATGAAAAAAGAAAAGATAAGGGACTTAGCGCCGATGAACAGAAAAAACTTGATGAAGTAAAAAAGAAAAAAGAAAAAGAGTCACAATCGGAAAGAGCTATATCTACTGTTTTCAGGATCGTGGCGCAAAGCCAGAATAATCTTAGCCAGATGGCCGATTCCAAATCCAACATCCTGATCTCTGTAAATGCCATTATATTGTCAATAATGATCAGTAGTGTTTTTGATAAATTGAAAACCGATACTTACCTCCAAATTCCTTTTACAATCCTGGTAACAGTCTGTGTTGTATCAATGGTGTTCAGTATACTTGCCACCCGGCCAACTGTTACTTCCGGTACTTTTACGAAGGAAGATATTGCCAATAAAAAAACAAATCTTTTATTTTTTGGAAACTTTCATAAAATGGGCTACGCGGATTATGATTGGGGTATGACTGAATTGCTTGCAGATAAAAATTATTTATACAGTAGTATGATCAAGGATACCTATTTCCTTGGAATAGTGTTGGCAAAAAAATATAGATATCTTAGAATAGCTTACAACATTTTTATGTTTGGGCTAATTGCAGCGATGATCGCATTTACCGTTGCGTTCCTGAGCCCTGGTGCAACTGAGATCTATGCCCAATAGTTCATTTATTTTGGAAGATGTGCAATGAGTTCCACTTCCAATTTTGCATCGGCCATGAAGAGTCTTGATACTCCCATCCATGTAGCAGCGGGAAAATCTCCTTTATAAAAAATTTTGCGGGCATCATTATATTTTTTCATTGCTTCCATATCCGTAGTATATAAATTTTCCTTTACCACGTTTTGAAATGTTGCACCAAAACTTTTTAACGATCTTTCCAATGACTGGTATACTCTTGTGATTCCTTCAGGAGTTACCTCTCTTGCCACAGCACCAGAAATATAAAGCACATTTTCAACTTTTACCACTTGTACATAACCTGCACTTGTATCCTGCTGCAATGCATTACCCCAATGCCATTTTTCTTTTTTTATATCATTATTCTGTGCAGCAATATTTGTATTTACCAAAAAGATAAAAACTACAAAAGAAGTTATCGTATCAAAATTATTTTTCATAAAACTTATTTTCTTAAAAATAAAAAATCCATCCCGGGAAAGTCGGAATGGATAGCTAATTAAGGTTAAAACTTTTTAAAGATATTTTTTCAACTCTTCAACCAATTCAGTTTTAGTAATTGGTATGCCCATTATCTTATTATATCCTTTTGCATCTACAAAATAAACATCACGGATAATTTTTATCAGTTGACCATTATTGATCTCAGGAACTATTACAGTTTCATAATTTCTCAGGATCTCACCAAGATTTTTTGGAAATGGACGCATATAACGAAGATGTGCATGTGCGATAGATCTTCCTTCCGCCAACAATTCAGCAACAGCACTTTTTATAGCGCCAAAAGTCGAACCCCATCCCAACACAAGCACTTTCCCTTTTTCAGGACCGTTATCAATTGTTTGCAAAGGAATATGATCAGCGATCTTATCAACTTTTGCTTGTCTTGTTTTTACCATATGCTGATGGTTATCCGGATCATAACTAACATTACCGGTACCATCTTCTTTTTCTAACCCGCCGATTCGGTGTTCAAGACCCGGAGTGCCGGGTATTGCCCATGGACGAACCAATTTTTCATCTCTTTTATATGGCATCAATTGTTCTTCATCTTCATCCAAAGAAGTTTTAAACTTCACTTCTATTGCAGGCAGATCTGCACTTTTTGGAAAACGCCATGGTTCAGCACCATTAGCAATATAACCATCGCTTAAAAATATTACCGGCGTCATATGCTGGATTGAAATTCTTGCTGCTTCATAGATCGCACCGAAACAATCGCCGGGTGTACTAGCCGAAACAATTGGCATTGGACATTCGCCATTCCTTCCATAATATGCCTGCAAAAGATCTGATTGTTCTGTTTTCGTTGGCAAACCGGTAGAAGGACCTCCGCGTTGAATATTTATAACGATCAATGGTATCTCAAGCATTACAGCTAATCCCATTGCTTCTGCCTTTAAAGCAATACCAGGTCCGCTTGAAGTGGTTATACCAAGACTTCCTCCGTATGCTGCACCAATAGCAGAAGTTATTGCAGCGATCTCATCTTCGGCCTGGAAAGTTTTTATACCAAAATTTTTATACTTAGCAAGATCATGAAGGATATCGGATGCCGGAGTGATAGGATATGAACCAAGGAATAATTGCAACCCGCTTTTTTGCGAAGCAGCGATCAATCCTAACGTCACTGCCTGGTTACCCATGATAGAGCGATACTCACCGACTTCCATTTTTGCTTTTTCCACTTTATAAGTAGTGGTAAAAGTTTCGGTAGTATCGCCATAATTATATCCAGCCTGCAATGCTCTAATATTGCTATTAAGTATCTCGTCTTTTTTGCCAAATTTTTCTTTCAAAAAACCAATGGTGCCATCCATGCTCCTGTTATACATCCAATAAAGAAATCCAAGGACAAACATATTTTTTGCCCTGTCCTTCTCTTTCATTCCCATCGTGATATCCTTCAATGCCTCACGGGTCATCTTGGTCACATCCATTTTTATCACTTCGTAATTCCCGAGACTTCCATCTTCCAAAGGATTCACCCCCTCTTTATAATTAGCCAACCGAAGATTCTTAGCATCGAAGCCATCTGTGTTTGCAATTATTTTTCCGCCCTTTTTTAATTGCTTAAGATTCGTTTTTAATGCCGCGGCATTCATCGCTACCAGCACATCACAAAGATCGCCGGGAGTAAAAACCGGGTTGCTGGAAAAACGAAGCTGGAAACCACTAACACCGGGTAATGTTCCCTGTGGTGCACGGATCTCAGCGGGAAAATCCGGAAAAGTGGCAAGATCGATACCCAGCATCGCAGTATTATTAGTAAACTGAGAACCGGTAAGCTGCATACCATCACCACTATCACCTGCAAATTTTATAACTACATCGGAAAGAGTTTCCTGTTTACGGGTCATTGAAGTAAAAATTAGGTCTGCGAAGTTAAGGTAAGTTGAAATAGATCAAGCTGACTTAGCAAGAATTAACCCTTTCATATACCCGGTTCTCCTATTGTAAATTGATAAACGGCTGTCGATTGCCAACCGGATTTCTTTATCTTTCCACTCCTCTAAAAATTCTTTTTATGAAAACAAGACTATTTATGGCTGTTGCACTGTTTCTCTTTTTCAGCGGAATGGTAGCTGCCCAGACAAAACTTGTAGAAAAAGTAACCAAAAAAGGAAACGAGCTGGTTATTCCTTACGAAAAATATATTCTCTCCAACGGCCTGACACTGATCATTCATGAAGACCACAGCGACCCTGTAGCACATATTGATGTTACCTATCATGTCGGTTCAGCAAGAGAAGAGATCGGCAAATCAGGTTTTGCGCATTTCTTTGAACACATGATGTTCCAGGGAAGTGATCATGTTGGTGATGAGCAACATTTTAAAATTGTAACAGAAAGCGGCGGCACTTTGAACGGAAGCACTAACCGTGATCGCACTAATTATTATGAAACGGTTCCCAGCAACCAGGTTGAAAAAATGATCTGGCTTGAAGCAGACAGGATGGGCTTTTTGCTTGATGCAGTAACACAACAAAAATTTGAAGTACAAAGAGCGACTGTAAAAAATGAAAGAGGTCAGAATTATGATAACCGTCCTTATGGTTTAGCACAGGAAAACATTGCAAAAAATATGTACCCTTACGGTCATCCTTATAGCTGGCTGACCATCGGTTATGTTGAAGACCTTAATAGTGTTGACGTAAATGATCTGAAAAACTTTTTCCTTCGTTGGTATGGACCGAATAATGCAACGATCACAATTGGTGGTGATGTAAATCCAAAAACAGTTGTGAAGTTGGTTGAAAAATATTTTGGCGCTATTCCCCGTGGCCCTAAAGTGGAAGACATGGCTCCAATGGTTCCGGGAATAAGCAGTCAACGTTTTGTTTCTTATACCGATAATTATGCACGGGTGCCGCGTCTTTATAAATCTTATCCAACTGTTCCGCTTTATGATAAAGACATGGGTGCACTGGCTTGTCTTGCACAGGTATTAGGCCAGGGAAACAATTCTATATTATACCAGGAGCTGGTTAAAAAACAAATTGCTTTACAGGCAAACGCATTCAGCCAGTTGTCAGAATTATCAGGTGAATTTACTTTCCAGGTTGCACCATACCCCAGCAAATCACTTGCTTCTATGTATGAGGCTTTGACAAATGCTTTAGAAGCTTTTGAAAAGAGAGGCGTTCTTGATGAAGACATAGAAAAATTCAAAGGAGGAATAGAAGCACAGCTTATTAATAGTTTGCAAAGCGTATCTGGTAAAGTATCGCAGTTAGCACAGTTTCAAACAATGACTGGCAATCCTAATATGATCAGCAAGCTGATCAAAATGTATCAATCGGTAACTAAAGAAGATGTATTAAGAGTGTATGATCAATATATAAAATTGAAGCACCCGGTTGTGCTGAGTGTATTACCAAAAGGTCAGGATACGCTGATAGCCGCTGAAAATAATTTTGTTATAAATAAACAAGGTTATGTAGCGCCAAAGTATGGTTATGAAGGCTTGAAATATGTAAAAGCAAAAGATAAGTTTGACCGCAGTAAAGCTCCGACAAGCGGCACGAACCCTGTTGTAAAAGTTCCTGCATTCTGGAAATCAGATATTGGAAATGGTATACGAGCTATCGGCACAGAAAATACAGAATTGCCAACAGTAACATTAAGTATAAAAATTCCAGGCGGGCATTTGTTGCAAACAAATCATTTGGATAAAGCTGGTATTGCCTCATTCTTTGCTGACATGATGAATGAGGATACAAAAAATTACACGGCAGAGCAAATGAGTCTTGAATTACAAAAGCTCGGCAGTTCTATAAATGTATTAAGCAATCTCGATGGAATTACTTTCTCTGTTCAATCTTTAAAAAAGAATGTTGATCCTACTTTGAAATTGCTGGAGGAAAGAATTTTTAATCCAAAGTTTACTGAAGATGCATTTGCCAGGATTAAAAAACAGACTGTTGAAGGATTTAAAATTGCAAAAACACAACCGGCAACAGTTGCCAGCGCCGTGTTTGCAAAAGTAAATTATGGTGACAAACATATTCTAGGTGTTGCCGAAGATGGTGATGAAGAAACAGTAAAGAATTTTACATTGATGGATGTACAATCTTATTACGATAATTATATGACCAGCCAGGGTGTGAATGTTGTAGTGGTTGGCGACATAAAAGAAGGTGAGATCATTCCAAAACTTTCTTTCCTTAAAAAATTACCAAACAAAAAGATTGAATTACCATCTATTCCTGATGCAAAACCTGTTGATATGACAAAAGTGTATATGGTAGATTTTCCAAAAGCCGCACAAACTGAATTCCGTGTTGGCTATAATACAGGATTGAAATGGGATGCTACCGGTGAATCTTACAGAACAAGATTGATGAACTTTGCGCTTGGTGGTGGTTTCAATGGCCGCGTCAATATTAATCTTCGTGAAGACAAAGGTTGGACATACGGTGCCCGTACTGCATTCAATGCAGATAAATACAGCGGTGAATTTGAATTCAGTTCAGGCATTAAAGGAGAAGCAACTGATAGTGCGTTGAGTGAGGTAGTGAAAGAATTGAAAAATTATGCAGCAACCGGAATTACAGAAGAGGAAGTCACATTTATGAAAAATTCATTGGGACAAAGGGATGCATTAAGCTATGAAACCGGTTTTCAAAAAGCAGGATTTATTGGAAGAATGCTTGAATATAATTTGCCTGCAGATTATGTTGATCAGCAAAATAAAATTTTAGCCAACATGACAAAAGCAGAAATTGATGCATTGGCTAAAAAATGGATCAACACTACAAAAATGAATATTCTGCTTGTCGGCGATAAAGCAAAAACAGCTGAAGGCGTGAAAAAACTTGGTTATGAAATCATAGAACTTGATACAGATGGAAAAATAAAAGGAGTGAAAGCGTTCTAATTTCTTTCATGCTCTAATAAAAAACGTCCCGAAAATTTTCGGGACGTTTTTTATTAGAGCATGAAAGAAATTAGAACGCTTTCACTCCT
>JBIOVR010000530.1:0-8063 GCA_044867875.1 Chitinophagaceae bacterium | reverse complement strand
CTGGTTCATGATACAAGAAAACAAAATACACCTGTTCCTGGTTGATGATGATGCTTTATTTCTGAAATCATTGGAAATTGAATTTCATCATCATACCGAATTCACTGTTGAAACTTTTGCAACAGGTGAACTTTGCGTGGAAAATTTATCTCACAACCCTGATGTAATTATTTTAGATTATCATTTGAATGGCATTGATAAAAACGCAATGAACGGTATAGAAACGCTGGATAAAATAAAAGCATTAAAACCTGATATCCCCGTGGTGATGTTATCCTCACAAGACAAAATAGATGTGGCGATCAGCTGTATGCATCACAGGGCTTTTGATTATGTAGTGAAAAGTGAAACGGCTTTCCTTCGTTTGCAAAAAAATATTACTGCCTTTTTTCATCACGAAAAAATAGAAAAAGAGTTGAACTGGTATATGGCAAGAATGTAAATGATGCAACTCGCATTAGCTCCCCCGGTCAGATACATTATTCTTTAGCTGTGTTATTTGAAATCAAATAGTGGCAAAATCTATGAAATAGGACCCGGTTACAAACTTAACACAGCGAAACATGTGAATGATGTAAGTTATTCCTTTAGTTATATAACACTTACCATTACAGATACACCAACCTTTGTGGTTATTAATTTTTTCACAAATACTAAAACTGATATTATGTATTCTATAAAAATTGCAAGGCTATTTACTATTATACTCCTTGTAGCTGTGTGTTCGCCAGTATATTCACAAACCGAAGCACCGTCAAAATTTGATATGAAAAAAGATGGTGATGGCGATGGTGTTAAAAACAAAAGAGATAAATGTGCATCTACTCCTCCCGGTGTTGCGGTAGATGGTACCGGTTGCCCGGTTGATACCGATAAAGATGGGGTAGCAGATTATTTAGATAAATGTCCTTCTATACCCGGTACTGCAGCTATGAATGGCTGCCAGGATAAAGACAAAGACGGTGTAAGTGATAATAATGATCTATGCCCGGATGTTCCAGGTGATACAAGATTTGAAGGTTGCCCCGATAGTGATGGTGATGGCATAGAAGATTCTAAAGACAAATGCCCAAACGCAAAAGGATCTGATATGTTCATGGGTTGTCCAGATACAGATAAAGATGGTGTACAGGATGCAAATGATAAATGCCCGGATACTAAAACGGGAATTAAAGTAGATGTAAACGGATGTCCGGCAGATAGTGACAGAGATGGAATTTTGGATGCAGACGATAAATGCCCGGATACTAAAATGGGAGTTATAGTAAATACCATGGGATGCCCGGCGGATACAGATGGAGATGGTGTACTGGACGCAGACGATAAATGTCCTGGTGTGATAGGTGATATAACTAACTTCGGGTGTCCACTTGCAAAAAAAGAAATTCCAAAAAGATTAGAGTTTGCTCCCCGCAAGATCAGTTTTGAAAAAGGAAATGCATTGCTAAAAGTTAGTTTTTTTCCGATGCTCGATGAAGTAGCTAATATCCTGAAAGAATATCCTGATTATAATTTAAGAATAGGAGGCCATGCAGATGGAATTGAGAAAAATCCAACTACTATTTCTCAGACTCGTGCAGACGTTGTAAAATCTTATTTGCAGGGTAAAGGTGTGGGTGATAGCAGGACCGTAACAACAGGATTTAGCAAAACAAGACCCGCTGCTTCAAATGCAAACGAAACTGGTAGAGGACAAAACAGAAGAGTTGAATTAGAATTATATGTAAGATAAGAGGCAGTTTCTTTTATAAAATCATTTACCCATGAAACTTATAACCACTGGTAAAAACTGGTGGTTATTCTTCTTTCGGAACTTTCAGTTCCAATTTCAGTTCATCGATATCCATTTCCCGTTCTACCTTTTTGATAGCCGCATCACTGAATTCTCCTTCCTTATGAATTCTTACCAATAGCTCCCTTTTAAATTTGCTGATCTCTAATTGAGCATTTGTTAAGTCGCTGGGTAGGGGTGGTTTTATTTTCTCGTCATCTCGTTTCGCTTTTTTTTGACGTCGAATTTCTTTTGTGAGATCATCGATCTTTAGTTCATATCTCTTTTTTAGTTGTTCCTGTAATTTATTATCCAATTGCATTGGAAAATCCTGCTCAATAAAATTAAGTGTACTGGTGGCAAGATATAATTGTAATTCTTTTTCTTCTTCAATGGTATTGTCTTGTGGTCTTATTTTTAGCCAGCGTATAAGCAACGGAAGCGAAAGCCCCTGAACCACCAGTGTTATAAAAATGACAACGAAGGCAAGAAATATGATGGAATTTCTTTTGGGGAAAGCTGTTCCATCTTGTAAAACCAATGGTAATGCCAGCGCTGCAGCCAATGATATCACTCCTCTTGTTCCTGTCCATGCAACTACCAATACATTTTTCCAGGTACTATCCTGGTTGTCACTGGCAGATAGATCATCCGTTCTCTTTATCTTTTTCTGAAAAAAAGTTTGGGAAGAAACCCCTGCAAAAACCCAGATGATGCGAACTACAATAGTAACAACACTGATGAGTAAACCATAACCGAGTATTTGTGAAAAAGGGTAATTGCCGAGGCCCTTAATGATTGAAGGTAATTGAAGGCCGATAAGGATAAACACAAAACCATGCAATAAAAAAACCAGTGTCTCCCATACCCCTCTTATCCTCATTCTTGCCCGGTAAGAAAAAACTTCAGGTGATCTCCATGCTACAACCAACCCGGTGGTTACTACAGCAAGCACACCAGACATATGGAACTGTTCCGCTAATAAATAAGATACATAAGGAGAAAGCAGCGTAAGACTTGTTTCAACAACAGGATTATTTTCTATTTTTTTGTGCGCCAGTACAAACAAATAACCGACTACAATTCCAATGATGATCCCAACACCCGCCACTAACAAAAATTGAATACCCGCTTTCCAAAATATAAAAGTTCCTGTTGTTACAGCTGTTACTGCATACCGGTAAGCGATCAAAGCAGAAGCATCGTTCACAAGACTTTCACCTTCTAATATCGTGATCACTTTTTTATTCAGCCCTAATCCTTTTATAATACCGGATGCTGCTACTGCATCAGGTGGAGAAACAACAGCTCCCAATACAAAAGCCAGCGGCCAGCTAAAACCTGGAATAAGATAGTGGGCTGTAATTGCCACTGCAACGGTTGTAAAAAAAACTAATGTAATGGCTAAAGCAGAAATTGGTCGTATCGCTGTTCTGAATTCATGCCAGGAAGTTTTAGAAGCCGCATCGTATAAAAGAGGTGGAAGAATGATAATAAAAACGATATCCGGATCCAATCCGAGATCAGGTAGTTGTGGTACGAAACCAATGACCAAACCTGCAGCGACTAACAAAATAGGAAACGGAAATCTTTTTTTATTAACGATCGCTGTCAGGCTGATCAGGATAGCCATTAAAAAAATTACAACCTTAAATTCTTCCATACATTCTCAAGCTACGTAAAGCAAGAAATATTTTATAGAAAAAATTTAAAACAGTAAAATTATAATGGCATGCATTGGCTGGAAAAAACCACGATCCTCGTTAATTTTTTATAACTACATCTACTTTTTTAGCTTCCACCTTTACTCCATTTTTATCTAAAGTGACAGTTGTGCCTTTTTCAGGAGGGTCTTTTACTATTATTACCGGTGTGGTAGGAACAATAACGACTTCTTTCTTAGTCTCAGCAGGTTTGCAAGACATTATAGTTAAAATAGCAGCGAATGATAGGAAACCAATGATCTTATTCATAAAAAAAATTGAGTTGAAAACGCTGCATTTTGTTACAGCATTTTATAGTGCCACACAGCTATTATATGGTTCAAACATCATACCCGGTATATGAAGGCGGCGGTAATAGTTTCATTTCGCCATATTGGCGTGAAGAATCTTCGAGAAGCTTAGTTATACCTTAATTAACAATGGTAATAAGAACCAACAGAAGAGTGATATTAAAACAATAGCAACAAGGTTGATTACAAAACCTGCTTTCATCATCTCTTTAATTTTTATATGGCCACTTGCAAATACGATCGCATTCGGTGGCGTACCCATCGGCATCATGCTGGCACAACTGGCAGCTAAGGTCATTGCTATACCAAGCACTAAAGGATTCATGCCAACAGAATCAGCAAGACTGCAAACAACAGGTGAGAAAACTATTACCTGCGCAATATTGCTCATTACTTCACTTATAAAAAGAGAAACAATGGTTACCATTAATAAAAGTGTAAATCCGCCCCCGGCATATTGCGATAACCAATCGCCCAGGTTTTTTATCAGCCCGGTTTTTTCCAAAGCACTGGCCAATGCTAATCCTCCACCAAAGAGTAACAATATTCCCCAAGCCATTTTTTTTGTATCACCCCATTCAAGCAAGCTGCCGTGAAACTCGTGCTCCTCAGATTCATTTAAGTTATCTGGGTGCTTTATATTTCCCGAAGGGAAAATAAATAAAGACACAGCACCAATAAGTGCAATGATGTTGTCATCCAGTTTCACCAAATCCTGGGATTGATTTAAAAGATCTTTGAATATCCAAAGCAATGCAGTAGCAGAAAAAACTATCAGCACTCTTTTTTCAGCAACTGAAAGACGGCCAAGGCTATTATACTCTCCATATATAAATTTCCTGGCAGCATCATTAGAACGTATATGATTCGGAAAAAGAATTCTTGTCAATACAAAATATAATGTGATCATCAGCAATAATGCGATCGGTACACACAAGATCATCCAATCAACAAACTCAATATTTGTTTTGTATGTTTTTTCAAAGTAGCCAACAAAAGCGACATTAGGTGGTGTTCCGATAATTGTTCCGATGCCTCCAAAATTTGAAGCATACGCAATAGATAACATTAATGAAAGATTAAAATGACGGTAGTTGCCGGCACCTCCCCCTTCTTTTATTACATGAATAACAGATAATGCGATCGGGAACATCATCATTGTAGTTGCTGTATTGCTGATCCACATACTGATGAAACCAGTTGCAAGAATAAAACCTAATATTATTCTATTGCCGCTTGTGCCGGTGATCTTCACAATGCCCAACGCAATGCGACGATGCAGGTTCCATTTTTCAATTGCCAAACCAAGCATGAATCCGCCCATAAAAAGAAAAATAACAGGATCCGTATAATTTGCCGATACTGATTTTATATCACTGATATGCAGAATCGGGAATAATATCAAAGGCAGCAATGCCACAACCGGCATCGGCATAGCTTCCGTTACCCACCAGGTGATCATTAATACTGCTATGGATAAAACGATACAAGCATTTTTTCCAACAGAAAAAGGATTTACAAAATAAAAAAATAAGGCAATTGTAATGCCCGCAAGTAAAGAAAGGTATTTGTATTGTTGCTTTGAAAGTTTTTGCAATGGATCAATTTATCATGGAAAATACAATCTATTTTGGTTTTCCGCTCACAAAAGGATTTCCTTTTATATAGAATCTGTAAGGAAGGCTCGCATCTTCGCCTGCATAATCCACACCTATCCTTGGAGAAGCAACAAAGTCCTTTTTATTTAAAACAAAATCATCTTCCGCTAAAAAAAGATCTTTGCTTAGTAATGAGTGACCTGTATGATGCTTGAAAGAAATTCCCAATGCCTTTGAAACATTTCCGGGGCCTCTTGTTAATGTATGATCTAATTGTTTCTTGTTAGTTCTTTCCAGCATTTTATCAATTCCTTTCAATGGCTCCAAACCCCGAATAAGAATTGCATGTGGTGTTTCCTTTTCATTTGTAACTACATTAAATAAATGATGTATGCCATAGCACAAATAAACATAAGCCACGCCGCCTTCACCATACATTACTTCATTGCGGTTTGTTCTTCTTCCACCCGAAGCATGCGATGCTTTATCAATAATACCATTGTAAGCCTCCACTTCCACAATGCGGCCAGATGTTTCAATGCCGTCCCATTTTGTCACCAAAATTTTTCCAAGTAGCTCTTTAGCTATTTGTAAAACATTGGCTCGTTGATAAAAGTCAATTCCTAGTTTCCTCATAATCCCTAATTAATCCTGATAATCGTGGTTCTCATTATATTTACCCAAATTTATGTCTTGCTGAAAGAAATCATCATAGCATTTCAATCTTTTGGAGAAGCAAACCTGTTTATCCGCCAGCATAAAATGGTTAAATGGATCATAATTCCAGGTATTATTTATACACTCCTTTTTATTGTAGCCATGATATTGTTTGCCCAATCTGCAAATGGCGCTGTAAATTGGTTAAGCCAACAATTACGCATAGAACCCTGGCTTCAAAAGGAACGTAACCCGTTCCTTGCTTTCATATTTGTAATGACCGGGATCATGTTGCGCCTGGTTTTATTTCTCTTTTATTTCGCTTTATTTAAATATCTCATTTTAATAATTGGTTCGCCGGTATTTGCCTACCTGAGTGAAAAAACCGAAGCAATAATAGAAAACCGCGAATATAAATTTAACCTGAAACAGATATTGCCTGACGCAAAAAGAAGTATAAGACTAGCCCTGCGCAATGCTGGTTGGCAAACTGTCTATATGGTTGGTATCATCTTTCTATCTCTTATCCCTGTTATTGGATGGATAACCCCGCTTATTGCCATCATTGTTGAATGCTACTATTATGGTTTCTCCATGCTCGATTATGGTTTAGCAAAAAATGATTTTAATCTTCAGAAATCGATCTTTTATTCCGGTCGGCATAAAGGCTTATCTATTGGCAATGGGATAGTATTTTATTTAATGCATGTAGTGATCATATTTGCCCCTGCTTTTGCCATCATTGCTTCCAGTCTTAGTGTTATTAAAGTAAAAACCGATTAGTGTGGCTGCAACCGTTTATTTAATTCCCAGTTTACTTCATGAAGAAGGAATGCGATCTATCCCTTCTTATATAACGGATATTGTAAAACAATGCACGGTGTTTTTTGTAGAGAATGAAAGAACAACCCGGCGTTATCTGAAAAAACTTGACAAAGAAATTGTGATCGATAATTATGAATGGTTCACCATGACCAATGATGACCCGAATACCGATTCATTTAGAAAAAAAATAAAAGAAGAAAAAACGATTGGCATTATCAGTGAAGCTGGTTGTCCCGGCATAGCCGATCCTGGTCAGCAACTAGTTGCAATAGCCCAGGAATTGAATATTGAAATAAAACCCTTGGTGGGACCAAACTCCATCTTACTTGCATTAATGGCAAGTGGAATGAATGGACAGCAATTCAGGTTTGCCGGTTATTTACCAATTAAAAACCCTGAACGAAACAATACCATCAAAGAATTGGAATCGGAATCAGCAAAGAAAAATTGCACACAGATCTTTATTGAAACCCCTTATCGTAATAACCAGTTGATGGAAGCTCTACTTTTGGCCTGCCAGCCACTGACAAAGGTTTGTATCGCAGTGGATCTGACAGGACCAACAGAATTCATCAAAACAAAAACTGTAGGTGAATGGCGGAAAAGCAAACCTGATATTCATAAACGACCTGCAATTTTCCTGTTACAGGCCGTCTGAAAGTTATTAAGGCTGCATTGAAATGACACTATCCACAATATATCTAGTATTGCCGCGCCAGGGTATTATTCCATGATATTCTTTATAGTGCAGATCAAAACGCTTGCCACTGTTAGCAGCAAGAATATCATAAACTCTTTTATTGTTTACTGAAAATTCAAATTCATAAGACTGGATCACGTTACCAGTTGTGCTCCTGTAACCTTCCTGTATTAGTTTTCCCTCATATGTTTTAAAAATATTTCCTTTTCTTACTGCATAATTCAGTCGACCAGCTTTTACTCCTTCTCCAAACACATAATAGTATCTGAAAAATATAAACACAGCCAGGGCAAGAAGTGCAACAATAAAAAACCTCTTGATAAACCGTTTAACCCCTGATGTTCTTTTGGGTTTAGTTGATTCGAATGTACGTGTTGACTCCATAGCAGTTAATTTTTTTTAACCAAAAAATCGACATTTAAAACAATTATTATTATACATTTGTACTCAATTTACAATTTGTTAGAAACAAATGCGTAACATTCTGACACATACTAA
>JBIOVR010000529.1:0-11262 GCA_044867875.1 Chitinophagaceae bacterium | reverse complement strand
CATCTCGTTACCAATAAAAGGATTATTATGAAAATAAAAGCTCAGGCTGTTGCCTTCGAGTCCTGAAGATAATTTTACTATTTTATGATGAGTGTCTTTATCGATCCACTCTGTAGGCATTTTTTGGCCACCAGTTTCCATTAAAGGCTGAGCAAAAATTGGAAGGGCGAAGCAAATGAAAATTAATGAGGACAATACTAGTTTGATAATACTAATCAGGGCTTTCATATCAAGCAATCTTTAGCTTATAAAGTAAGGACATTCAGAACTTGTTTGTATCCTGTACAGTCCTGATATTTTGCAATTGCAGTAAACGCATAAATTATTTATAATTTCTCTTCAACCACTCTTGCGGAACTGGAATGATGCAGATATTCATACTCCTGTTGTCGGCAGACAGCATAGCTGATTGGATCTGGATCTTTGTTCCATCCGGACTCATTGTTGGATGTGGATGATCTGCCGCTGTTGTTTTGTGACCTGTTGAAAGCAAGATCATTTCTTTTGTATGCCGATCGATCAGGTAGATACTACGTGAAAAATCATCCGCTACTGCCCATCGACCATCTGGTGAACCACTCACATGCCAAAGTCCGCTTCCGCTTTTTGTTTGTCCAACAATTTCCATTTCTCTTGTGCGAAGATTAACAATAGCAAGACCTGTTGGTTTTTCTCTTGTACCCGATAGACCCCATGAAGCATCTTGTCCCGGGTTTGCACCACTGACATCAGTGCCCGCATCAACTGTTTTATTTGTGCCCGGAATTTTTCTATGACCCATGATCGCAATGGCGACTTCATCTTTTGAAATAACTGCTTCATGTGTTACCCATTCATATTCTGATTCGGGATAAAGAGGACGCAGACCAGATCCATCGCTCATCACCGTCCATGTTCGTTGTGGTGATTTACCACCTGTCTCCCAGCAAAAAACAATTTCACCCGGCACCCACGGATTCGTTTGTATATGACCGATCTGAAAAGGCACAGACACTACATATTTTATTTCACCGGTATGGATATTCATCGCCGCAATACCAGAAGGACCGGCTCCCATATTACGTGGCCCGAAATTCTTTTCCAATTTTGTTCCCGGTGCTAAATGTTTTGTTGCTTCCTGGAGGCCAACACGGAAATAAGCCCAATCTTCATCACCATCCAGCGCCATATCACCGCCGGCTCCAAGCTCTTTTGGTGTAGTGCCAGAAATTCGCTGGTATGCGTCTGCTTTTTTTAATGTACCGGCTTTGCTGTCAGAAAATAATTTTTCAAGATCTACTTCGATTATTTCTACCGGGCTTTGCACACTGCGTCTTGCAGTATCACCGGGAGTAGTTGGTATTGTATCATTTTTTGGATTTCGCATGAAATACAACTTCATTGATTTACGTGCAATGTTCAACATGCCTGTATAGCCACCTTCTGTAACCTGTACGATATCTCCTGTCTTTTCATTTACTGCCATCGCCTCACCTTTCACACGGTTGGAGCGAAAGATGAGCCATTGACCATCGGATGTCCATTGATTATGCGTTTGATAAATTTTGGAATCACCGCTTTGGGTGCTGGTAAGAAAAATAAGTTTAGTTTCCGTAACAGGATCAGTTACTTCTTTTCTTTCTGATGGGAAACGTTTTCCAATTTGTGCATTGGAGTTAATTGCACAAATCAATAATATTAAAAGCAGGTATTTCATGTCCTTTATTTTATAAATGATCATTACCAATCCAGTTTCAGTAATGAAACGCCTTGTCTTGGTAACTGGATCTTCAATATCATTTTATTATCCACTTTCATCTTCGCCGGCTTATTCATCATCTGCAATTGCCCGGCTTTTTCCAGTGTTGTTATTTGTTCTGCTGTTGGATTTTGCGGTGAACCCATCTTTTTCCATACTTCATAAGAATTGCTATGCTCATTATCGATCCGGTATTCAGTAACAGTTATTGCTTTAGCCGTCAATCCATTAATAGTTATATTTATTTCTTCAGCGGACTCCTGTTTGTCTTCATCATGATAATTCCAAACCATAATTGTTGCTGAATTTTTATCTTTTGCCGCTATTGCACCAATATCCGTTTGCTTGCGAACACTACTGTCTACAAAAGTTTTCAGATCATACATTCGATTACCAGATACATAAACACGTTTTCCTTTCATGATTCCAAACATGCGGAACACATTCAATACGGGTTTATCCACTCCATTTGTTGCCAGATCCCTGAAACCTGCGAACCATGGCTGGTTCTCAAATTCAAAAGCCCAGGAAACAGCACCAATAAGATTTACTTTATATTCATCAGCGAGTAAATATTTTCTTGCAAAAGATGCGGCGGTATAACTGGAATACATGGTTCCGTTGCGATAAGCATTTTCCGGATTGGTGCTCATACCGCATGCAGCACAACCTTCCGGGTCACTTTCGCCGATCACCAACGGAATATTTTTTATTGAGGGGAAACTATTAATAGTAATTAATGCAGCACGGATATTACGCATCTGTGTACCCACATTCATTATTACCCGGCCATCAACAAACCTTGGTTGGCCTTTTGCATGAAACAAAACCATATCAAGCGGAGAACCTTTTTTGCCTGTTGCATAATTGGACTCACTCAAACAGTGGGTGATAAATGCAGATAAAAATTTTGAACCACCTCCTGTTATATTACAGCCGCCGATCTTTGCAGTAGGTAATGCTTTCAATAAACCATCAGCTGCATAATCATACATTTTACAATATTCTTCAACCGTTCCCTGCCAGTAACCAATATTAGGTTCGTTCCAAACTTCCCACCACCAGCTTTCCACTTCCTTTTTTCCATAACGATCCACACAGTGCTTTGCCCATTGATAAATAAGCTCTCTCCATTTATTATAATCATTCGGCGGATATGCCCATCCGGTGAATACTTCTTTATAGGAAGCACCCGGTCGCCAGTTATGTTTGTAAGGTTGAGGATTTGATGAAAGAGCTTCCGGCATAAAACCAATTTGCGCCAATGGTTTCATACCTCTTTGTATGTAAGTATCAAATATACTGTCAACAATTTTCCAGTTATAGATTGGATTACCATTTCCATCTTCTGTATATGCATTTGTCGAGCCCCATTTTAATGCCGGTGTCCCGTCACCAGTAGTGAGTAAATTATGTGCCCTTACAAAAACAGGTACGGGGCTTAGTGAAGCGATCCCCGATAATAATTTTTTCCCATCCTTCATGTAGGTATAGTTTGGTTCATCATAACCAAACCATGCCCAAATAGGTTTCATTTCTCCAAGTTCTTTTTTAAGGTCGATATTGATGGTTGCCTGTTGTGATAATGTGGTAAAACGAAAAAAAATAGCCAATAAAACACTGAGGGCAGTATGAATTTTATTTTTATACATAGTTAATTCCGTCTGGCTTTAAAGAAGCAATTATTCCTTCTCATTTATTAATAAATGGAATTTTTAAAACTGTAACTGAGTATGCCGGTAAATTCTGATCTAACTTATTTGTTTTAATGGAAAATTTCCTTTCTTCTGGTTTTAATTTATCCAACTCCGAAAGCTTATTATAACTGTACAGATCATTTGCAGCAAGAGTTTGTGAAACTGCATCTGTCTTAGCAAGTTTAATCCCTGGCAAATTCAATTCAACAGTTTGTGACACTGATGCAATGTTGACAATTTTAATGATCAGCTCGCTTTTTTTTCTGTCAATCACAGCACTGCTGTACAAACTGTCTTTACCCGCAACCGGTTTTTCATTTTCGGTTAGTGCCACTACATCGGTTCCTTTATTATTGGAAAATAATTTCTGAACATAATAATTCGGTGTAGCGACAGTACTTAAATTATCAAACCAGATCAGGTCAGGGCGCCATTGCCAGGCATCCACATGCGCAAACAATGGTGCATAAGAACACATTTGCACGATATCAGCATTTCTTTCCAAACCTGTCATAAAAGCAGCTTCAGCCAACGCACTCTCCCAATTGTTACGGCTTTCTGTTTCAGGATTTTCTTTTGAATGTGCTGCGTACTCACCAGCAAAAATTTTAGGACCTGTTCTTTCATAACTATCATATCTCGTTGCATTATTGTAAAACCAGGCTGGTGGTTTATAATAGTGTTCATCTATCAAAGCAGGCTTTAATTGCTTAAGCTCTTTCCATGCATAATTGAAATATTCTCCTTCGGCAAACGGACCGGCACCTGATACAATTTTGATCGCAGGATATTTTGAAAGAATTGCCTTTTCAAAAACTTTATAGCGTTCGATGTATTGTGGTTCCCACTGTTCATTACCCACACCAAGAAATTTCAGATTGAAAGGTTGAGGATGCCCCATATCACCACGAAGCTTGCCCCATTTAGTAGTGATATCGCTGTTTGCAAACTCAATTAAGTCGATCGCATCATCAATATAAGGCTGCAATTCATCCATTGCCACTACCTCACCACTATTGAACTGGCAGGCCATGCCGCAGTTTAGTATTGGTAATGGTTCGGCACCCAGATCCGCTGCCAATAAAAAGTATTCATAAAAACCCAAACCAAAGCTTTGATAATAATCTGGTGCAGACTTCCTTGGAAATTCAACATTCCAACGATTCATAATCAATTTCCTGTCATCAACATTTCCGACAGTTGTTTTCCATTGGTAGCGGTTCGTCAAATCTTTTCCTTCAACAATACAACCACCGGGAAAACGAATGAAACCGGGTTTTAAGTCAGCGATCTTTTGAACTAAATCATTCCGCAATCCACCGGGACGATTTTTCCATGTATCATGCGGGAACAAAGAAACAATATCAATGTCGATCACCCCTGAGCCTTCAAATATTAAATTCAACTTTCCTTTTTGCGCTGTGTCAGTCGTTGTAATTGAGGAAGAATATTTTTTCCAAGCATTTGAAAAATTTTCAATCATAGTACTGCCAATTTCTTTGCCAGCATAATTTAACAACTGAACTTTTATTTTAATATTGGTTGGCTTTTCAGTTCTGGCCATAATAGAAAAATCATATTGCTTTTCTTTATGAACGCCTATTCCTCTGAAGCCTTCATTACTCAATGAATAATTCCCTTCAGGATTATTTATTGTTATTCTTGCAAACCGTGCATTAGCAGAGTTGTCCGATTTGTTGACAATAAGAAATCTTCCTTTCTGGTAATTGACCCTGTTTTCCCGCCAGCCCATCATCGCAGTTGGAAATTCAAAAGAACGATTCTTTACCAGTTCAGCGTATAAACCACCATCTGCACCAAAGTTTATATCCTCAAAAAATACACCCCACATAGTGGGAGCAACTGATGCAATCGATTTATCAGCAACAACAGTAAGTTTTCTTTGAGAGAAAGAATTTAAACTTAAGATCAAAACCAACAAACAAACTATTGTCTTTTTCATTTATTCTTTTCTTTTAATTGCAAAGAACTATCATTTATATAAAACGAATAGTTATTTAATAATTCAATTATCTCTGCCCCGGCTAAAAGAGCGGGACCATATCCATGCGCTGCAAAAACATTCACAGGCCGGTGATAATAAAAGGCAGGATCAAATGCCATTCCTGTGCCCACACATGTTCCTTCTACTTGTCCCTTATCATTGATCTTTGTTGATACAGCATTCCATGCTAATATGCTCATCGGTCCATAGATCATTGCATCTACCCATCCTTTATTACACGCATGTGCAATGCAGTAAGCATAAATGGCTGTTGCGGATGTTTCCAAATAGCTATCATTTTTATCTAATAATTGATGCCAGAAACCTGAGCCACTTTGATAAGTTGCCAACCCTTTTGCGAGATCTTTAAATTGTTGAAGCACTGCTTTTCTTCCTGCATGATTTTCTGGTAACACATCTAAAAGTTCACTCATCGCCAACAGCGCCCAGCCATTGGCTCTGCCCCAATGATATTGAGGATGAACTTCTATACTCTCGACCCAGCCATGCATGTATAATCCTTTTTCTTTATTAAACATTCTTTTACTGTAATTCAATACCTGTTTCACTGCATCATCAAAGTATTTTTTATCACCAGTTAGCTTGCCCATTTGTGCCACTGACGGTATATACATATATAAGTCATCCAACCATAAAGTGTTTTTCTGCGGACGGTTTCGACCAATCGTTCCATCTTTCAAACGATATTCTTTTGTAAAAACATAATTGATATAGTTATCTATCAGCGGTCGCAGATCATTACTTAAGCCACTGCGTTGTGCTTTTATCATCGATGCACAAACAGCACCGGCATCATCCAGTGCATGAGGATCTATAGGCTGATTGAACAATCTTCTTTTTTGAATATAATCAAGAGGAAATTTTGATTTGACTGCAGGTATCCATTTTGCTAAAAAATCGAGTCTTGTTTTTACATAATCATTATATTTTTTATCTCCCGTTGTTTCATAAGCTCTTTGCATGGCGGAATAAGTTACTCCCCATTCATAGCTTGTCAAACGAAAGTCACCTTGTTTGACAACTGTATTTGTATCCAGCTGATTTATTTCATTTACAATTTCTCCTGATTGTTTATTCATCATTTGTGCAGGTGTAGTAGCATCGAGATAGTTAAATATTCTATCAAGCACAGCTTTTACATTTTCTTTCGCAGGTGCCTCATATGGCACAGGGTAATCGACCTTCATAGCATGAAGCGGTGTCGTTACATCATTTTTTACTGAAGGGGTTTGCTGACCGTTTATTTTAAACAGAAAAAGAACGGAAATAACTAAAAGGCAAATATTTTTTTTCATAATGCAGGCAAATTAGATATAACTGGCAATAGCAGTTTTTAAAATTATTGAAAACAAGTCCGTTTTCGTCCTGCGCTATCCTGTACAATAAAATGGAAGGATCTTAAATGAAAAGACCCCGATCATTTCGGGGCCCTTTTCATTAATCAAAAACTACTGCTTATATCTATGTTAGTATCCCGGATTTTGCATTGCTGTTTTTTGTGCCGGAGTTAGCGCAGCTCCCCCCGCTTGTATTCCATCTAAGAATGTTTGAGGAATCGGACGTAAAAGATGTTTATCTGCAATAGTAGTTGCGGCTTCAACATTAAATGCCTTGGCTCTTGAAACTAATGTTTTCGTTCTGGACAAATCTGCCCAGCGGTGATATTCTCCCATTAATTCACGGGAACGTTCATCTAACACAAGACATAGCATTTTATCATATTGACTAGACAATCCTAAAGTATTAATGACAAATTGATCTTGTGCAGGTAAATTATTAACATCAGTAATAGCCAAACTTGCCGAGGCAGTTGTAGTTACCGGAATATTATTTGATTCATAATATGAATTTCCAGCATAAAATGAATTCGAAACACCTGCAGGTTGAAGAGCTGCAGATAGTAAAGTATTACCCCCATCATTGTAAGCAGCCCTGTTTTCTCCACTAACGAATTGCCCTCTTGTACGAACTGCATTAATATAAGGCAATGCATCTGCATAACTACCTGTTCCAGCTTTAGCCAGCCTGATCTTTGCTTCAGCAGCAATTAAATAAGTTTCTGCGGAACGGGCTAATATAAAATCTCTGTGTCCCTGAACATCATTTAAAGCATTTCTTGAACCATCCATGTATTTACTTAAAGAGGGGAAAGCCTGATAAGCCGTTGTTAGATCAGTATTCAATGCACCATCCGTTGTTCTGCCATTTGGATATGCGACATACGTGGTTGGTATTGGTCTACCGGTGCCATTAACATCAGTAACAAGAGAATTTGTCGTGCCAATTGTGCCTTTACTAATTTTTGATAGCGGGAATCGTGTATCACCTGGCTGATTAATTACAAACATAATTCCCAGGTCACCTTTAATATTGGGAGCAGTAGTTGCACCGTTTACAGCGCTTTTAGTTCTAAAGGATTTCCAAAATCTTGAATCATTAACCATATCATATAAACGGTAGTCGTAGTAAGTGGTCGCCATCCTGCTAAAAGGTCTGTCGCCAGTCAGATCACGGGCCATTTGGTCCTGTATATCATACCTGGAAACAAAATATAAATGTTGGGTATTCCCTGTATTAAGATTGGTAGTTACATCATTGGTTAATTGAGCAGAAAGAAGGATTTCCGGCAACGTTTCATTTGCTGAATTGATACCGGTAAAATTCCAGATACTTTTAAAATCTGCAGCCAATGGGTGCTTTGAGATCACCTCGTCACAAAGAGTTACAGCAGCCGCTAAGTCTGCAGCTACAGTAGAAGAATTCCATGAACTGTTTATTTCACTTGACCTAAATAAATACGCTTTTGCCAAAAAGTGTGAAGTAGCATCTTTTGTAATCCGATAAGGGCCTCCTGCAGTTGGTAACAGGTTAGCTGCCTGTTGCAAATCCTTAATTATTTGATCGTATATATCTTTTGGATCTTGTCTTGTAAATTCCAATTCAACTGTTGTTGATGGTGATAACTTAAGCGGTACAGCACCAAATTGACTTACCAATCTTAAGTAGCAATATGCCCTCATAAAATATCCTTCTCCTAACGCTGTCTTTTTAATAGCATCGGATGTGGAAGTACTATTTGTAGCGTTTTGAATTAACAAATTAGCATCTCCGATTCCTATATACAGGGCATCCCATTGATTATTGACTCCTTGCAAATTACCATTAGTAGAAAGTGCGGGATTAAAAGTTGGATCATAATTGTTCCAGGGTGAATTGGACGGATCTCCACCGATATGAAATTCATCCGTTCCATAATTAGTAGCACAATAATACCATTCCCCGTTTGTCGGAACCTCAAAAACCTGGAAATACGTACCCACGGCCAATTGTTGTATGCCAGCATCAGTTTTATAAAAGTCATTGCCTTGTGCCGTTGTAAGTTCTTCTTCCAAAAAATCTTTTTTGCAAGACGGAATAATAAGAAGTACTCCCGCAAAAATTATTAATTTTTTAAAAATATTATACTTATTCATATAATTCAATTTGATTATTATTAAAATGATGCATTGATTCCAAGTGTATAGCCTCTGTTCCAGGTTGGGCTTACGACATCCATATCACGGAATTTGATCTGGGAGTAAAGCATCCCGGGGTTTTGCACCTGGGCATAAATTCTTAAGTTAGTGATCCCAGCTTTAGGCATACTTTTAAAAATATATCCCAACGATATGTTTCGGATCTTAATAAATGAAGCATGCAAATAACCTAAGGATGCATAATAAGGATCGAGTGGCGCACCACCTGCATTGAAGATGGGCTTTTGAAATTCAGCATTTGGATTGTTTTCAGTATAATAGTCAACCTTCCTGGTAACATATCGTGCTGGTTCTGTTTCACCTCCGTAATTATACATATAGTTCAATCGTCCGTATAAAAAGATAGAGAATTCGAATTGTTTATAGTTAACAGTATTTGTCATACCAACTATCCAACGAGGCCTGGTCCATCCAATTATCTGACGATCATTATTTCCATCAATTTTGTGATCCCCGTTAACGTCTTCAACCCTTACATTACCAGCAGAAAACGCATTACCATTGGCATTAAATGCCTGCATTTCTGCTTTATCGTTCGGTTGCCATAATCCAAGCGCCTTATAACCATAAATTACACCAATTGGCTGATCAATGAACCAGGTATTACTTATATCATTTTGTTTTCCGTTGGATAATGTTACAATATGTTCTTTTTGCCATGCAGCAGTCGTTGTAGTAGTCCATGTTAGATCTTTTTGCTTAACATTCACTGTTGTTAGCGTAATATCAACTCCCGTGTTTGCTGTTTCCCCGATATTCGCAAAAGTGGTGTTGAAACCTGTAACAGTTGGAATAGATCTCTGCAGTAAAAGATCTGAAGTCTTTGAAGTATACACATCTACACTTCCGGAAATCCTGTTTTTGAATAAGCTAAAATCAACTCCGACATTATATTGAGTCGTTTTTTCCCACCCCAGTTCCTGGTTTGCCAAAACTGAATTTGGTATTGAACCTGCAGCACTGGAAGTATAAAAAGGATAAAAAAGTGAAGTTGCCGGACCTTGTGTTGCATAAGGTGCAATAGCTGAATTACCTGTTTGACCAGCACCGATTCTTAATTTTAAATCATTGATCCAACCCAAACCATTCATGAATCCTTCTTTGCTAATTCTCCAGGCTACTGCTGCGGAAGGGAACCATTCATATTTATGTCCTTCTGCAAGAACAGAAGAACCATCCTGGCGGGCTGAAACCGTTAATAAATATTTATCCTTAAAGCTGTAGTTAAGTCTTGCCATGTATGAGGCGAGCTGTTGTTCGATTAGATTAGATGATGTACTTAGTGAACCGGTTACAGTACCGCTGGTTAATGCATTCCACAACTGAGAAGACAAAGGGACACCAAGACCTGTTGAATTACTTGTTTCCTGTGTATAACCTGTTGCGCTTTGTAATAAAGTCAAACCAAAAGTATGTTGACCGACGGTCCTATCGTAATAAAGTAAATTATCTAATGTATAGGAATAGGTACTGGTTTTGGTAAGCGAAGCATAGCTACTGCTACCGCCATTAGCCACTGAATTCTTATCAATATATACTCCATCACGAAAATAAGACAGGTCCGGACCAAAGTTCAGACGATACTTCAATCCTTTTAATACAGGGGCGATTGAACCAAAATCTACCTGGGCATATAAACTTCCAAAAGCTCTCAGTGTTACTCTTTCATCAATATTATATTTCCATTCATCAACAACGGTCTTAATAGCATTATCACCTCCCGGAAACGAGATCCTGTTACCAGCAGAATCAAAAGGTACTGCAAAAGGAAATACTCCTCTTGCAGATTCGTATAATCCGCCCTGCGGATTGCCGACAGTAGATACCCCGGTGGCGGATTGCCCAAATTGTTGCTTACCATAACTAAAGTTTAGATTAGATCCAAAAGAAAGCCATTTCGTAGCAGCAATATCTACGTTAGCCCTTGCAGTATATCTTTCAAATGACTGTCCTTTTATGGTTCCTTCATTATTCAAATAACCAAAAGAACCATACGCTTTAATTTTATCTGTTCCGCCACTTACGCTCAGTATATTATCTGTTGTCATGGATTGTTGTGTAACCATATCTCTCCAATCTGTGGTCGCCACTTTAGATCCATCCCAGGTTCCAGAAGCCCATCCCTGGGCTATATTAGCCCATGCATATTTATCAGCTGTTTGGCTAAAATAAACTTTGTCTCTGTTTATGTCCGGTTGGTCTCCCCGGGGATAAGTGCTGATACCAGTTGTCGTATTTAGTCCTGCATAATAATATGCACAACGA
>JBIOVR010000528.1:0-3434 GCA_044867875.1 Chitinophagaceae bacterium | reverse complement strand
GGTTTTTATTTTGCTTGCTATGGTGTTGGGTGTATTGACCGGTTATATTGTACATGAAAAAAGTTCGCCTGAATCAATTCAAAAGTTCTCCACTAATATCAAGCTTCTTACCACCATGTTCCTTCGGTTGGTGCAAATGATCATTGCGCCGCTGGTATTTACTACTTTGGTTGTGGGCATCGCAAAGCTTGGCGATCTGAAATCAGTTGGAAGAGTGGGTGGTAAAGCAATGCTTTGGTTTATCTCAGCATCACTTGTTAGTTTATTATTGGGATTGGTATTAGTAAATTTCTTTCATCCGGGTACTGTGATTGATCTGAGCAATGCAGATACAGCAGCTGCAAAAGACCTGGTGAGTAAAACACAGGAATTTTCTTTACAAAAATTTGTTGAGCATGTTTTCCCCAAAAGTTTTATTGAAGCAATGGCTACAAATGAGATATTGCAACTCGTTGTGTTCAGTATTTTTTTTGGTGTTGCGGCTACCGCATTAGGCGATTATGCCAAACCGGTAATTCATGCGCTGGATGTTGCATCGCATATAATTTTAAAAGTAGTTGGCTATGTAATGAACTTTGCACCTCTTGGTGTTTTTGGTGCCATTGCAGCAGTCATTGCAACAAAAGGATTACAGGTATTTAATTTTTATGCTCAGTATTTTTTTTATTTCCTTATAGGCATTGCAATACTTTGGATAATATTAATAGGCGTCGGCTATCTTGTTTTAAAAAATAGCCTGCCTCATTTATTAAAAAGAATTTCTCAGCCATTATTGATCGCCTTTAGTACAACGAGTAGCGAAGCTGTATTTCCAAAACTTACCGAGGAACTGGAACGTTTTGGTTGCAAAGACAAGATCGTTTCTTTTGTATTACCGCTTGGCTATAGTTTCAATCTTGATGGAAGCATGATGTATATGACGTTTGCCAGCATTACAATTGCACAGGCTTACGGAGTTCATCTTGACATTGGAACACAGATCACCATGTTGCTTGTATTAATGCTTACGAGTAAAGGTGTGGCGGGTGTGCCAAGAGCTTCATTGGTAGTTATCATTGCTACTTGTGCCATGTTTAAAATTCCGCCAGAGGGAATTGCATTGATATTACCGATCGATCATTTTTGCGACATGTTCAGAACAGCTACCAATGTTGTAGGCAACAGTATTGCTACTTCAGTTGTTAGCAAATGGGAAGGAGCATTGACTATTAAACATCATCATTCTCACGAGACACATAATCATCATTAAGAAAAAAAATAATCTGCCAAATGTTTTTATTAGATGTTTTTCACTGGAGCGATTTATTGCAACCGCAGTTTTATGTGGAGAATGGTGGCCTGTGGCTTTTGCTATTTGTCGTCTTTGCAGAAACAGGATTACTTGTCGGTTTCTTTTTACCCGGAGATTCATTATTGTTCGTTGCAGGCATATATGCTCATGAAATAACTACCAAGAGCGGTGAAGTAAAACCTGGTCTTGCTTACCAGTTTCTTGATATGATAGGTTTAGGAAGTTTCAGTAATCAATGGGTCGATCTTTTTGTGCTATGGGGTTTGATCTCCTTAGCCGGTATTCTTGGAAATGCTGTTGGCTATTGGACAGGACGAAAGGTGGGGCCCGCAATGTTCAATTGGAGAGATCGATTTTTATTTAAGAAACGATATTTATACCAGGCAAAAGAATTTTATGACAAGCATGGTGCTGTTGCCATAGTAGGTGCAAGATTTCTTCCTTTCATCAGGACATTTGCTCCAATAGTAGCGGGCATAGTACAAATGGATAGAAAGAAATTTCATTTCTTTAATGTAGTTGGTTGTATTGCGTGGGTATTTAGTATGATCTTCTCAGGATATTTTTTACAAAAATGGATATACAAGCAATTTGGATTCGATCTTAAAGATCATCTTGAATTAATAGTACTCGGAATTGTATTAGTAACGACTGCTCCTGTTATTATTAAAATGTTTACAGGCAGAAAAAAAGATAAAGACGCTATTCCCAATTCTTAAGTATGGAAAAAAAACAATTCGGCATTTTTTCTCTCCCGGTTATTGTTGCTGCTCTTGGTTATTTTGTTGACATCTATGATCTGTTGCTTTTTACTATTGTTAGGGTGCCAAGCTTAAAGGGCTTAAATGTAGATATAACTAATAGAGCAATGATAATTGCTGCAAGCACACAAGTTATCAATTGGCAAATGTGGGGTATGCTGATAGGTGGAATTATCTGGGGTATCATGGGCGACAAAAAAGGTAGACTTAGTGTTTTATTTGGCTCAATAATTCTTTATTCAGTAGCAAATTTCCTGACGGGGTTTGTTCAGGATGTTCAACAATATGCGTTGGCGAGATTTGTTGCAGGCGTTGGTTTAGCGGGAGAATTAGGCGCAGGAATTACTTTGGTAAGTGAACTACTGCCAAAGAATAAGCGTGGTGTCGGAACCTCTATGGTAGCTGGTATTGGATTGTTTGGTGCCGTTGCGGCTTACTTTACTTATAAAATTTCAGGTGATTGGCGATTGTGCTATAAAATTGGCGCTGGCCTTGGTGTGTTGTTATTGTTCTTAAGAATTTCCGTTGCCGAAAGTGGAATGTTCAAACATGTACAACAGAAAGCAACTATTGTTCGGGGAAATTTTTTTATGTTTTTCCAGGATGCAAAACGTTTCAGAAAATATATACTTGCTATTCTAATTGGCATGCCCACATGGTTTGTGATTGGAGTACTTGTCAACCTAAGCAACCAGTTTGCCAAAGATTTTTACGGGGAAAATAAAATTGAATCTGGTCGTGCTATCATGTATGCATATGCGGCGATCGCTGTTGGTGATATTCTTGTAGGTTTGATAAGCCAATATTTCAAGAGCAGGAAAAAAGCATTATACCTTTTTTACTTTTTTACGATCGTTTCCGGTATCTATTTTTTTAGTGGTGCAATAAAAAATGATGCAGCGATGTATGCAGCTTGTGCTGCGCTTGGATTTAGTACAGGTTTCTGGGCAATTTTTGTTACGATGGGAGCGGAGCAATTTGGCACAAACCTAAGAGCTACAGCGGCTACAACAATTCCTAACATGGTTCGTGGTTCATTACCATTAATTAATCTAATGTTTGTAAACTGGTTTCAGAATATTAATGGATGGTCATTTGTCAACAGCGCAATTGTAACCGGTATAGTTGTAATGGCTATTACACTTATTGCAGCTTATTTTACTGAAGAAACTTTTCATAAGGACTTGAATTACGTAGAACCGGAAGAATTGATGCCCTAAAACTTACAGGGAAATAAAAAATATTACTCTAATGAGTGAAGTTGAAAACGATAAATCTGCTTCAGTCTCTCCTTCTAAGGAGCGGAAGGGGTTTAAATTTCTGATAATAAGATTTTCCTCTATTGGCGATATAGTTCTTACAACTCCTGTTGTGCGTTGCTT
>JBIOVR010000527.1:0-5324 GCA_044867875.1 Chitinophagaceae bacterium | reverse complement strand
AAGGGGGCAAGTATATAAAATTGTATTTCGATCTCAAGCGTCCAGGCAACTGGCATCACATAAGAATGTAGATGAAAAATCTCATTATGAACATAGAAAGCGGATGCTATAAAATGAGGAAATAATTCTGCGAATTCATATTTCTTTATTATAAAGACAAGTGCAAGAAAGAAAATAATTAGTGCCAGTAGATATGGAGGTTCCATCCTTGTCAGTCTGCGCAGGTAATAGTTTTTAAGATCAGCCTTCTCATTGTTGTGAATATATTTTTTTGCAAAATGATGCCCCAGCACAAAACCGCTGATGATAAAAAAGAATTGCACCCCAAACACTCCATCTAAACTAAACTGCCACCAATAACCAGTAACAAAATTGCCATTAAAAGTTTTCTGATTGATGAAATTGGGAATATGCGCTATGCAAACCACCATGAATATGGCAACAAATCTCAACCCATCCACTTGTGGTAAATAAAATCCGCTTGAAGTAATTCTTCTGAATTTTTCGAGAAAGGGTTTTGACATATTCGGAGATCTATCGCTGGCTTGCGATCAATAAATTCAAATCAGTATACTTAAGATCAAAACGTTGACTAAGATAAAAATTGGTCAGTGCACCTTTGAAAAGATAGATGCCACCACGAAGATGTATATGATGCCATACCAAATTCTCAAATCCTCCTTCATCACCTGCTTCCATTAATAATGGCATCAGTACATTACTGATAGCTTGAGAGGCAGTTCTTGCAAATCCAGAAGGAATATTGGGAACACAATAATGAATAACACCATACTTTAAAAACACCGGGTGTTCATGACTGGTGATCTCTGACGTTTCAAAACATCCGCCCCGATCTATGCTAACATCAATAACAACAGAGCCGGGTCGCATATTACTTACCATCTCTTCAGTTACAACCATTGGTGTTCTTCCGGTTTCACTTCCTAACGCACCAACAGCTACTTCGCAGGTTTTTAATTGTTTTGACAACATCCGTGGCTCGATAACTGAGGTCCACAAACGATGCCCAACATTATTTTGCAATCTTTTTAAACGATACACATTGTTGTCAAAAACTTTTACGGATGCACCTAAAGCGAGGGCTGCTCTTACTGCATACTCACCTACAATACCAGCGCCAATTACAATTACTTTAGTTGGAGCAATTCCTGAAATACCACCAAGCAAAACTCCTTTACCATGATTTGCTGACCCAAGATATTGTGCAGCGATCAGCATTACGGCGCTTCCTGCTATCTCACTCATGCTATGAACTATCGGATATGTGCCGCTATCATCACGCAAATTCTCAAAGGAGATCGCTGTGATCCTTTTATCCATCATCTTTTGCAGCAGCTCTGCTTTTAGTATCGAAAGATGAATAGGTGAAATGATAACCTGGTTGAGTTGTAACAGCGGAATGTCCTCATCGATCACCGGAGCACTCTTAACTAGTATCGGCGCTTTAAAAACTTCGGCACGATCATAAACGATCTTTGCCCCTGCTTCGCTATAATCTTTATCACGGAAATGTGCGGCCTCACCTGCATTATGTTCGATCGTCACTTCATGACCGTTGCTCACCAATACGCTTACAGCATCCGGCGTTAATGCAATTCTATTTTCCTGGAAAGCGATTTCTTTTGGGATACCGATCTGCAACCTTGCACCTTTTGGTTTTATATCCAGCGTTTCTTCCAATGTTTCGTAGCTGAACGATGTGCTGATCTTTGGTCTTTGCTGGCTCATTAGCTGGTTGTTGGTTGCTGGATCTATTTTTTTGTTACAAGCTTTATTAATTCTGTTCGGCACTTGTTGTGTCACTCACTTGTACGTTCAGTAATTCTGCTCAGCAGAATTGGTGCAGTTGAAGAGTGCGACGCAACCGTTGCTAAATAGTAGCAGTTTAGCCGGGAATCAAAAATAACTATTTATCCTGTATAGTAAGGTGACGGGTTTCTGAATCTTCAACTTCAATAAACACATGAACTGCATCACTTGGAAATAACCCGGGAGCTTTTTCGGGCCATTCGACAAAACAAATATTATCGCTGTAAAGACAATCCTCCACTCCTGCTCTTATTGCTTCTTCTTCATCCTTCATCCTGTATAGGTCAATATGGAAGATCTCGCCGGAGGGAAAGTAATACTCATTAATGATTGAGAAGGTCGGGCTGCCTATAACATCTTTCACTCCTTTTACCTCACAAAGTGCATGGATAAAAGTGGTCTTACCGGCGCCCATATTCCCATGAAAAGCAATAACCTTTTTATTATCGATCGCCTTCCAAAACCGGGCAGCGGCATCTTTTATATTAGATAATTCAAAAGTGATTTTCACCGGGCAAAGATATTTGTGCTTTTGCAACAGAGTGTATAAGATTATCAAATGCTTAATTGGCCACTCTTTGCTTTATTCGTATTTTTGCAACAGAATTTGCAACAAATAGAAAAGGAATTACTATGGAAAATGTACAATGGAAAGTTGAAGGAATGGATTGTAGCAGCTGTGCCCTCACTATTCATAAATACCTGGAGAAACAGGGAATGAAAAACGTGAAGGTGAATTCAGTAAGTGGCGATGTAAGTTTTGAAATGAATGGCGGTGCGGCAACGCCAAAAATCATAAAAGGATTAAGTGATCTCGGCTACGAGGTAGCCAACCAGCAACAAGCAACCGCAAAGAAAAAACCATTTCTTTCAACACATCTTCACCGTTTTTTCTTTTGCCTCCCATTTGCATTTGTGTTTGTGCTGCATATGATCTTCGGAATGCGTATGCACTGGATCGCAAATCCATGGTTGCAATTGGCACTAACCATACCTGTCTACATAGTTGGTATGGATTTTTTTGGAAGAAGTGCCTGGAAAAGCTTACGTAATGGTTTACCTAATATGAATGTGCTGGTTGCTCTTGGCTCAACTGCAGCATTTGCTTACAGTTTATATGGAACATTAACCGGCCAGGCAGAAAATTTTATGTTCTATGAAACCACTGTAACAATTATTACACTTGTATTTCTTGGTAATTATTTAGAAGACGCATCTATTGAATCCACACAAAGAGAGTTAAGGAAGCTGGTGAAGTCGCAAAAAGTAATGGCCAATATGATCGCATTTGATGACAAACACCAGGAACAAATTTTTGCTGTTGAAAATACTCAACTAAGAGTTGGCGATCTTATTTTAATAAAGAACGGTGAACAAGTTCCGATTGACTGTAAAATTCTTTGGGGTGAAGCTCATGTGAATGAAGCCATTGTTACTGGTGAAAGTCTCCCGGTTCATAAATATGCAAAAGATAAATTGATTGGCGGTAGTGTGATCTCTGATGGAACTATCAAAGCACAAGTAACAGCCGTTGGTGATGATACCATTCTTGCAGGTATTATTAATATGGTAAAGCAAGCACAAGGTGAAAAGCCTCCTGTCCAACAATTAGCAGATAAGATCAGCGCCATATTTGTTCCAATTGTTATTGGCATTGCCGTAGTCACTCTTATTGTTAACTGGATCTTATTAAGTCAGTTTACTCCTGCGCTAATGCGCAGTATTGCGGTATTGGTGATCGCTTGTCCTTGTGCCATGGGACTTGCTACTCCTGCAGCTATTGCTGTTGGTTTAGGTCGTGCTGCAAAGAATGGAATTCTTTTCCGGAATGCTACAAGTCTGGAAATGTTTAAAAACATAACACAGGTTGTATTTGACAAAACAGGAACGCTAACAACAGGAAAGTTTGTAGTTTCTGGTTTTAAGTTTTTAGTTGGTGAGGAGTCTGAATTTAAAAAACTTGCATACAGTCTTGAAAAATATTCGAATCATCCAATAGCAAAATCGATTACTGAAGAATGGAAAACAAAGGATGAAATACGCTGGGATAAAATAGAAGAAATAAAAGGGCTTGGAATGAAAGCAAGTGATAAAGAAGGAAATGAATATTGGGCCGGTTCATTTAATGTGGCAAAAGAATTTACAAAAGAAGACAATCACAATATTTATATCATAAAAAATAATGAACTGCTTGGCTGGATCGATGTGAAAGATGAGATCCGTCCTGAAGCTAAATCAGTGATCGATTATTTACATAACAAAAACATAAAAACAATTTTATTAAGTGGTGATCGTCGTACAAAATGTGAAGCCCTGGCGGCACAGCTAAACATTGATGAAGTAATTGCAGAACAAACACCTGAACAAAAATTGCAGAAAATAGGTGAGTTAAATGCTGCTACACCTACTGCAATGGTTGGTGATGGCATTAATGATGCGCCGGCATTGGCGAAAGCTACAATTGGTATTTCAATGAGTGAAGCTTCGCAGGTTGCTGTACAAAGTGCACAAGTGGTATTAATGAGTCATGGTCTAAAAAAAATGCCCATGGCTCTCGGGCTTGGTAAAGCAACTTATGTTACTATTAAACAAAATCTTTTCTGGGCATTTGCATATAATATTGTCGCCATACCTGTTGCTGCGTTTGGTTTTCTTACTCCAACCTTTGGCGCATTGGTGATGGGATTGAGTGATGTGGTGCTTGCAATAAATTCTGTAAGACTGTTTGTCAAGAAAGTTGAATAACGATGACGTTATAGCCAGAATTTTTCTTTTCCTAACTTCATCGTTCAACTTTAAATGATCCTTGTCCGACATTCAAAATATATTAAAAGAGTTTTGGGGCTATGAGCTGTTCAGGCCTTTGCAGGAAGATGTGATCAATTCTATACTTGAAGGAAAAGATACTCTTGCATTAATGCCCACCGGTGGCGGCAAATCTTTATGCTACCAGGTTCCGGCTTTAGTCAAGGATGGCTTATGTCTTGTTATTTCTCCATTGATCGCATTAATGAAAGACCAGGTGGAGAACCTGCGCAGGAAAAACATTACTGCATTTGCCATCTTCTCCGGTATGAGCCGTGCCGAAGTGATCAACACTTTAAAAGTAGCCACGAATAGCAACTGTAAATTTTTGTACGTTTCTCCAGAAAGACTTGAAACGAATTTGTTTAAAGAATACCTGCCGGGAATGAACATCAATCTCGTTGCAGTAGATGAAGCGCATTGCATCTCGCAATGGGGTTATGATTTTCGTCCGCCTTATTTACGCATTGCGGCATTAAGAGAAGAATTAAAAGATGTTCCCATAATTGCATTGACTGCCTCTGCAACAAAAGAGGTACAGGATGATATTTGCGAAAAACTTCAGTTCAAAGAAAAAAATATCTTTCGTCAATCATTTGAAAGAAAGAATCTTTCTTATAGTGTTTTTAAAGTCGATTCCAAGATTAATAAAGTAATTGAAATATTAAATAAAGTTCATGGCAGTGCAA
>JBIOVR010000526.1:0-2663 GCA_044867875.1 Chitinophagaceae bacterium | reverse complement strand
TCAGCAGGAGTTTCATAAGTGGGTCCTGTTACACAGAAATACACACCTTCCCTTACTTCAATTTGCAAATTGGCGGCCACCGTTTTTGCTTTTTCTATCAGTTCTTTTTTATATGGCTCACTCATATCCGGAAAACGTGGACCAAGTTCATCAATATTTTTTCCGATCAATGGATTTCGCATATCTATTCCGATATGATCATTGATAAGCATTATATCGCCAACATTAAATGATGGATTAACACCGCCTGCCGCATTTGAAAGTAATAATGTTTTAATACCTAATAATCCAAGAACACGTATCGGAAAAGCAACTTCCTCAGCTGAGTAACCTTCATAATAATGAAAGCGACCGCCCATGCATACAATTTTTTTACCGGAAAGATTTCCAAAGATCAATTTGCCTTTATGACCTTCTACTGTTGAAACGGGAAAATTTGGTATATCACTGTAATCAATTTCTTTTTCGATCTCGATCTCTTCAGTAAAATTGCCAAGGCCACTGCCTAATACAATTCCCACTTCGGGTTGATGCTTATATTTTTTCTTTAAATACTCAACAGCTTCATTCAACTGTTTCAATACTTTTTTTCCCATAGAAAACGATTAGCTCACTTATTCCGATTATCCATTCGATCTTAGAATGTAAAAGTTTCAGTGAGTAAAACGGCAAATATAGATTTTTGCTGCTGCACTAACACCTGTTGACGGATAATTAATCACTAAACAGGCTGAATAACACAGTAGAAAAAGTTTAATTTTAATAGCTAAAAAATGCATTTGAATTGAGCCGAACGAAAACCATAATGCTTGCTTTCCTTATCATGGTTTGCTGTGATGTACATGGACAATTTTGTACAGGTAGTTTTGGCGACCCTGCTAATATTATTGATTTCGGTACTGGTCTTGGAGCGGGATCTCCAATTACTAATGTCCCCCCTCTTTATCAATTTACCAACCAGGGCTGCCCGGCAGAAGGTTTTTATACTATTAGCAATACCTCTCCATTTTGTTTTAATAACACATGGCATGTAGTGCCGTTTGATCACACTCAAACTGATCAAAATGGACAATTTCTCGTCATAAATGCATTAGCCGGACCTTCAGTTATTTTTCTCGATACAATTAGCGGCTTATGCCCGAATATTTTATTTAAAACAGAAGCGTGGATGCTTAATATTTTGAAACCAAGTGCTTGTAGTGGCAATGGTATAGATCCGGAACTCACCTTCTCAATAACTGATCAACAAGGCAATTTATTGGGTCAAAAAACAACGAGCCTTTCACAATTCAACGTATTTACATGGGTGAGTGAAAACTTTACATTCCCGGCACCTGCAAATGGAACTGTCATTTTAAAAATAACAAGCAAAGCTGCTGCTGGCTGTGGCAATGAATTTGCTCTTGATGATATTAGCTTCACTCCTTGTGGACCGACCATCATTTCCAGATTTGTAAATTTTGGGCTAACAATTGAAACCATTTGCGAAACAAATCAACAGAATATATCGATGAGCACATCTTCGAATGGTTTTTTTACAAATCCTGCTTATCAATGGCAGATGAGTGTTAGTGGTGACAATAACTGGAACGATATCCCCGGTGCTACAAATCAAACCTATTTGAGAACACCTACAAGTGCAGGTGATTATTTGTACAGGTGTACTATAAGTGATGCAAGCTTTGCAGGAATTAGCTCATGCCATTTCCCATCAAATCTCTTAACGGTAAAAGTTGTGAACCCACCATTTGCACAAGCGACCAATTATGTTTACGGTTGTTACGGCTCCACAGTTAATCTTTTTGCCTCCGGTGGCTCAACTTATGAATGGTGGGGACCAAATGGCTTTCATGCAAATGTCCAGGGACCTCCTGTACCAAATGTAACTTTTAACGATGCAGGAATTTATATTGTAAAAGCGACTACAGCTATTGGTTGTTTTGATACTGATACTACATCACTTACAATTTATGAAGCACCGATCGCCACACTTACGCCAACTATTGTCAGCATTTGTGAAGGAGACAGTATTCAATTGAATGCAGGCGGATCTCTTCGTTATAAATGGTCGCCTTCAACTGGTTTATCAAATGATACAATACCAAATCCATTTACCAAACCTACAAATGATATTACATACACGGTAAGAGTTTATAATCAATATACTTGTTTTGATACTAAAAGCGTCTCCTTTATAGTTTGGAAAAAACCAAAAGCATTTGCGGGACCTGACCAATATTTTAGAAAAGGAAGAGCAGTGCAATTAAACGGCAATGCTACAGGTACTAATATTTCTTATTCATGGTCGCCACCAACTTATTTGGATAATCCTAATTATTTAGCCCCAAGATCAAAGCCGCCCGGAAGCATCACCTATTCACTCACAGTTGTTTCAAATAATGGTTGTGGTACAAGTATTGACAGCGTAAAATTAGAAGCGATCGATAAATTGTTTATTCCAACCGGGTTTACTCCGAATAACGATGGTTTAAATGACAGGTGGGAAATTATAACCTTCGAAGATTATCCTGACGCTATCGCAGATGTTTACAATCGTTATGGGCAATTAATTTATCGTGGCTATGGGAAAGATTATAAACCATGGAATGGAACTTTTAAAGGCAAACCATGCCTGCCGGGTGTGTATGTTTATATGCTGGACT
>JBIOVR010000525.1:0-3798 GCA_044867875.1 Chitinophagaceae bacterium | reverse complement strand
TCCTAATGCAGGGGGTTTTGGCGGTGAAAAAAATGATAAGTTTGTTTTTTACACATTTACATCAATTACATTTCCCCCAACAATTTATCGTTATGATATTGCCAGTGGAAAGAGTACAATTTTCCGGAAACCTGAAGTGAAATTTAACCCAGAAGAATATACAATGGAGCAGGTTTTTTATCCAGGAAAGGATGGAACAAAAGTGCCCATGTTCATTGTATATAAAAAAGGAACGCAAAAGAATGGTAAGAATCCAACGATACTTTATGGATATGGTGGATTTAATATCAGCAGCAATCCATCTTTTTCTTCAACAAGAATTGCATGGTTGGAGCAGGGTGGCATTTTTTGTATAGCTAACTTAAGAGGTGGAAGCGAGTATGGTGAAAAATGGCATGAAGCAGGCATGCGATTAAAAAAGCAAACTGTATTTGATGATTTTATTTCGGCGGGAGAATATTTGATCTCTGAAAAGTATACTTCAAAGGATTATCTCGCATTGCAGGGAGGATCAAATGGCGGATTATTAGTTGGGACTGTTATCAATCAACGTCCGGATCTGTGTAAGGTTGCAATACCGCAAGTGGGAGTGATGGATATGTTACGTTTTCATAAGTTCACGATCGGCTGGAATTGGATTGCAGAGTATGGAAGCAGTGATAATGCAAGTGATTTTAAAAACTTGTATGCTTATTCACCGATCCATAATATTAAAGAAGGAGTGAATTATCCTGCAACATTGATCACAACGGCAGATCATGACGATAGGGTAGTGCCGGCACATTCATTTAAGTATGTTGCTACTTTGCAGGAAAAGTACAAAGGCAATAATCCGGCGTTGATCCGTATAGATGTAAACTCCGGGCATGGTGCCAGTAACCTGAGAAAAGGATTAGAAACAACGGCAGATATTTATTCCTTTATTTTTTATAACATGAAGCTGACGCCAAAATTTGAAGGCGTAAAATTCCAGGAAGCAAAAAAACCATTCTAGTATATTTGGAACATATTTTCTCACAAGTTACCGCCTTCAATGGCGGTAATTTATTTTTGCAAATACATGGGCAAAAAAATTATCATAGCAATTGATGGATGGAGTAGTTGTGGTAAAAGCACTTTGGCAAAAGAACTCGCAAAGGAGTTGGGATACTTATATGTTGATAGTGGCGCCATGTATCGTGCCATTACACTTTATTTTTTACGTAACCATGTTGACTGGACAGATAAGAATGAAGTAAAAAAAGCATTGGATGAAATTTCTCTTGAATTTATATATAACGAGAAAAGCCAGCAAAGTGAAATGCATTTAAATGAAGAGAATGTTGAATATGTGATCCGCGACTTGGTTGTGGCAGAAAAAGTAAGTGATGTGGCTGCTATTAAAGAAGTAAGAAAATTTGCTGTTGAGCAACAACAATTAATGGGTAAAAAGAAAGGAATAATAATGGATGGTCGTGATATTGGAACTGTAGTGTTTCCCAAAGCAGAGCTTAAGATCTTCCTTACCGCGGATAATGCGGTGAGGGTAGAAAGACGATTTAAAGAGCTTTTTGAGAAAAACCCCAACATTACGATCGAGGAGATCAAAGCAAATCTTGAAATGCGGGATTATATTGACAGCAACCGCGAGGAAAGTCCACTTAGAAAGGCCGATGATGCCATTTTAGTTGATAACACTAATATGACAGCCAGGGAAACCATCCAGAAGGTGGCAAAACTGGCAAAACAGATCATAACCCCATGATTACAAAGGAAGGCAGGTTTAATTTTTAAAGCTTGCCTTAGGTTTTTAATGATTGGAGCATAAAATATTTTTAAAAGAAAATTAGTAGAAGTATTTGTATTTCTAAAAACTCTGATTATTTTAGCAGCTCGATTGAGAAAATCAATCCCCCCGAAATTTCACTCTCCTATCTAAAAAGCCGTTGGTTAAAAAATCCGATTAGTTTGAGCTCTGCGTGTAGCTGCAATGTTTATTGCTTTGCAATAGCCATTAAAGCACAAATGTTTTTCCAATACTTCTGAAATATCAGCCACCAATTATCTATTGAAGCTTACCAAGCTAAGTCCCTTCCTATTCTGAATGCCAAGGTTTCCAAATTCCTGATGGATCACCACATTAATTGTGGATGAAATAACTCATCATATACGCTACCCCGAAAAAATAAAGCCGAAGGGTAGTATTCGTTAACTGTAAAAACTATTATTTAAAAACAGTCCCAATAAATCGGGACACAAAACCTTGAAGCATGAAAAAGATTTTACTTATTATCTTACTGTTAGCATCTACACTACTTACTGTAAGAACTTATGGACAAATAGTGTGTAGAGGAGGTACCAGTAGTTGCAACCTGATACCCCAGGATGTGGAAATTATTCCAGTTGGTGCTCCGATTTGTTCTGATCTCGGATTCACTACAGTAACCTTTAATATCAGTTTTAAGCTCGAAGCAAATGATGGAAATAAATCAATTTATTTCCACACGTGGTTAGAGGCTGACTTTCCTTCCACCCTTGGTGTTAGCAGATTTCCATGTAATGGAACCGGTACTGAGAATCCCTTTTTAGCAGACACTTTAGGTACTGTTGCTCAATGGGGTGCTGCCGGTAAGTCAATTCTTGACATTGGATTGATCAATACCAAGAGTTTAGGAACTGGTGTAACACAACCTATGGCAATTCGTTTCTCTGACGGTCCACTTGGGTATCAGCCTGATGAAACAGTTTTATTGACCAGCCCTAACGGTACGAATGCTAAAGCACCTCTAATGACTGTAACAAAAACATTACTTGCAAATGGATTGGATAGTATTTCAATGACCAATGTAGTAGCTAAAATTCCGGTACCTTGTGGCACTCCAATTAGAACTAGATCGCTTGTTTGGGCCAACCAAGCCCCAAATGGAGTGAATGCTCAATGCTGGGCTGTTAACGCCGCTGGTGCATCTCTGAATGATCCGACATTTACACTAACTACAGATTGTGCTGTCCCGTCGCGTCATTATGCTTTTTCAATAACAACAACTAATACAGTACTAACGCCATTACATTATGTGGTGACTTTGCAAGATCCTCTATCGACTGCTTCTGTTCAGCTTACTGCTGGTGATGTGGATCTTATAGCATCGGTAAATGGGGGTGTATTTCAATCTGGTCAACTTACTATGCAAAACCCATACGGGAATACGAATCCGTATCGGAATTGGGATATAAGATTAGAGATAACCAGTTCGACGTTTTCTAACACTATTTCATCGGGTGACCTACAACTTGGATGTGGTTTATTACCAATTAAATTAAGATCATTCGATGCAAATCGCAACAAATCGAATGTTGATCTGAAATGGGTAACTGAGATTGAAACCAATAGCAAAGGCTTTTATGTAGAACGTATGCTTTCAAACGGTGGATGGGAACAAATTAATTATGTTGCTTCCCAAGCACTGAACGGAAACAGCAGTTCACCACTTACTTATGTTCTTACAGATTTTAATAATACAAAAGGAATCTCACAATATCGTTTGAGACAAGTGGATTTTGATGGTAAGCAAGCATACAGTATGATACGTTCAGTTCGTGGGGAAGGTCAAAAGTACAACACGATCATTTATCCTAATCCAAGCGGTGATGGTAAAGTAAATATTGTATTTGAGGGTACGAATAGTATACGAGATGTGTCTTTGATGGATGTAAGCGGCAAAACTTTAAAACAATGGAAAGGCGTTACGAATAATAACATCCATATTGAGAACCTCAATGCAGGATTCTACACTGTACGAATTGTTGATGTGGAAACAG
>JBIOVR010000524.1:0-6577 GCA_044867875.1 Chitinophagaceae bacterium | reverse complement strand
ATGTTCTTTTCATCAGCCAGTGCAAGAGTATCGCCAATGGGATTGATAAATAGCATTTGGCCATACAGGCGGTTATAATTCATTTTGCCTGCAGCCTTTGTACCATCCCTTAAAAAAACTTTGCCATTTGTGAATTGCGGATAATGATATATATCAGCTGATGTAAGAACGTCCTTAACACTCTGCCCAGTTTTAATAGTGACAAATGTTGAATCCTGGGCAGACAGATCGATGTAGCCGATCAAAATAATAAACAATAACAATAATGATCTCATAATGGAGTGCAGTTAGTTTCAATAAATTTAATCAATAAATCATTACACTAAGGATTGGATCATATCTTCTGCGGATGCATTTGAAGCTGACGCAAGAACTGACACAGTTTTTCAAGATCATACTTTTTATCAAAATTGACTTTGTTTTCATTTAAATAGTTCTCAATGCGCTGTTCATCTTTGGAAAAAAGATTCAGCAACCTCTTTTTGGTGGCAGGGACAAAGTGATTGTATCTATCTCCAAAATAATAGTGTGTTTCTTTTCGTATCACCAATTCTTCGTTCATTATTAATTCTTTACTTTTTGCTGCATCTTGTCCATTGCTGAAGTGGCTCAATGAGGTGATAGCAACCGAAGTGGTAGGCCTGCCGTGGCTGCCCATCTTTCGAATATCTGCGAGTACCCAGGTTTGTTTCTCTGCCAGCTTTATAACAGTATCATCGGCAATAAGTCTCAAGTATCCTCCATTGTAGTAAAATACGTCCCAATCATTAACTATAAATTCAATGTTCTTTTCGTCAGTCAGCGCAAGTGTATCACCTTTTTCGCTGATAAACAGAATTTGGTCATACAGGCGATTATAGTTCATGTAAGGGTCCGCTACTTTACCATCTTTGAAAAGAATTTTGCTATAAACGAATTGCGGATAATAATAAATATCAGAGGGTTTAAGAACATCAGTGATCTTCTCGCCAGTTTTAACAGTGACAAGTGTTGTATCCTGCGCAGACAGATCAGAATAAGCAATCAACATAAACGACAACAATAACAGTGCTTTCATGATAGGAGGTAATTAGCGAACAATAAAATTAATCATAAATCATAACATGGAAGATTTGGTAATTTTCAATTTGTTTTTTTTCACCACGGAGACACTGAGTTCACAGAGTAACACAGAGATAAGCCCTGTGCAACTTAGTGTCATTGTGCCTCCGTGGTTTAATTTTAAATCCAATAGCTAACTGATGAAATACTAACTTCGGAAACAAATGCCGGTTTCATGAAGATCATTTTCATAATCCTGTTACAAACTATTTTCATGGACAATTTCGCACAACAGCCGATCACTTCAGGTGTTTTTCACTGGAATGATCTGCCTGTTAAAAAAGACAAGGAACGGGAAAGCCGAAAAATTTTCGAAGGCACTTCTCCCGAATTTGAATATTTTGAAATACATGCAACAACACAATACAAAGGCGCCGTTCCAAGGCCACCGCATACTCATGACAGTATAGAAGAAGTGATCATTATTAAAGAAGGTACACTTAACTGTACTATTGGCAACCATACTTCAATACTTAGCACTGGCAGTGTATTATTGATACCGCCATACGAAGAGCAAATTTTTGAAAATACCGGTGATGGCCCTGTTACTTATTATGTATTTATGTTCCGGGCAAGAAAAGGAATGAATATGGAACGAAGCAAAAAAGCGGGCGGCACATTACTCTTAAACTATGACTCCCTCCCCTATACAGAAGCTAATAATAAAGGCACCCGTAAATATTTTGACAGGCCCACGGCCATGTGCGAAAATTATGAGATGCATATTACTTACCTGAAAGCAAAAGGACCGAGCCATGCACCGCATCAGCATGTGGATACAGAGATCATTTTGATAATTGACGGCGAATCTGAAATGATGATCGATGGAAAAAATTATAAAGCCGGCCCAGGTGATCTGTATATAGCAGTAAGTGGTCAATTGCACGGCATCAGCAATGCAACGGATAAACCCTGCAACTATTTTGCTTTTAAATGGCGATGAATAGATTTCCAATACCGAAGAACTGGGAATAAAAAAAATCTGCAGGATGAGTATCCCGCAGATCAGTTAATTAAAAAATATAGCTCGATATTATCCTCTTACCATCTTTTGTTATCAGTACGGGCCGTTTTTTCTTTTGCCACTGAAACTGACAATGCTCTTCCTTCAATTTCTTTATTGTTCAGTGCTTTCATCGCTGCCTGTCCTTCTGCCACAACGTCCATTTCAACAAAACCAAAACCACGACTTCTTCCGGTTTCCCTGTCATTGATCACTTTTGCAGAAGTAACATTACCAAATGGCGTAAACAGATCTCTTAAAGCTTCCTCATTTGTGTGAAAGCTTAAATTCGAAACATACATGTTCATAAATAAAAAATTTAAAATAATAAATAAAATACTTCCCGCTTACAACGAGACAGGTTGTGACTAAAATCAGAAACAAAGAGTAAAGAAGGATAAATTAATACTGAGGAAAAAAGTAAAAAATTTGTAGCGGTCTTATACTGAATGTGAGCCTAATTAAATGGCACATGGTAAAGATAGACTAATAAAAGGCAATTAGCTAATCTAATTAAACAGTGCTGTTTCGCCTGGTATTATCGACAGCCCTACTTTATTTTACTCCAGGTACGAACCAGTGGCAGGGTTGATTGAAACTATTTTATTTTCTTACATGGTATTTTCTGCCCGCCCTGGTGCAGGATAAAACCATCAACTTCTTTCTTCTCATTTCTTGTAAATTCTAACTGTATATCCTGTGATTGTAAAAATAAAAAATCTTCTTTTTCGGCATACAAAACCTCTGGTCTTTGGCCAGTTGGTATTGCTATCAGCTCTCCATCTTTTAAATTTATAATTACATGCAGATTCTTATTTAATTCATATTCCCCTTCATACTGTTTTAGTTTTTCCTCTGGGAGCTTCATCACAATCCTTTCCTTCGGCAGTACATATTCTTTTCCATACAGTATGGCAAATATGTTTTTGCTAATATCTCCCAACGGATCAGACGCAATACTTAGCAGTATAACGCATACATCATCTTCCGGCACTCTTGAAATTTCGGTAATAAACCCATGTATGCCGCCCCCATGCGAAACACTTCTTTTACCTTCAATGCTGTCTATACCCCATCCATAACCATATTTATTTTTCACAGGGGTGTATGCTTTTTCCTGCTGCACTTTGGATAAGACCGTATTTTTCTGCAATGCCTTATGCCATAGATACAGGTCACCTACGGTAGAATAAATAGCACCTGCAGAAAAAGAAACACTGGAATCCACAATAGGTGCTATTGCAGGTTTGTTCCCATCCAGGGAAAAATAACCCGTTGCCTTTTCCTTCTTTTTTAAATGAGTGAAATCAAACCCGCTGTGTGTCATGTGTAACGGTGTAAATATATACTTGCGTACTGCCTGGTAATAAGGTTTCTTTGTTACCGCCTCAATAATATATCCCAACAATGAATAACCGCTATTGGAATAATTCCAGTTTGTGCCCGGCGAAAAATCAAGCGGTTTATCCTTGAACAGCGCCATTATCTTTTCACGACTCGCTGATTTGGTAACTTCATTTGACATAAAATTCGCATCATTGGTATAGTTATAAATGCCGGAAGTATGCGTCAGTAAATGTTCGATCGTAATACTATCTCCTTTGGGATAGCCGGGAAAATATTTACTGAGCTTATCAGAAACACTTAGTTTTTTTTCTTCCTGTAATTTCAGAATAACGGCCGAGGTGAATTGTTTTGTAACAGACCCTAGCTGGAAAATGGTTTGCTCATTGTTTGCTACCTTATTTTCGGCATTCCTGTACCCGTATCCTTTATTCAATAGTATGACACCATTCTTTGCTACCAGTGCTGCGCCGTTGAACTTATGCAACTTTGCATAAGCACTCATCAAGGTATCGAGTTTATCGCCCTGCGCAAAACTGAAATAGCCTATCCAGAGTAAGGAAAGAAGAAGAAATATTTTTTTCATGCAGATATTTATTTGTTATGGAAAATAAGATATTTCATTAGACTCAACAAACACTTTATTGGTTACATCGCTTAATTCAATGTTCACCTTCTGATGCGTGAGGAAAAATGAAGGTGACAGAAGTTATTTTTCATTTACCTGTAGTTCTTCCCAGTCAGTAGTTCCATCTTTCTTTCTTGTGAATTCATAAGCTGTAGTAGAACCGATAACAATTTCTGCTGTAGTATAAATTTTACATCCTTCCAGTAAATGGCCGCCAATTGTTTTACCTGTACTATCGCAGATGCTGATATGCAGGTGACTGCCATTAACCGAAATTGTACCTGTAAGACTTACAATTTCAAAATGGCCGGAACCATGGCCGCCTTCCCGTTGGTTGGCAAAGCGTATCGTATAATCAGTAAGGCTGCCCACACAGGTGTTGATCCATCCGGCTTCAATATTTTTTTCTTTCACAATAGCTTCAATACTCTTGCGAAGGTCTTCGCCGGGTTTGAGACGAAAAGCATATACCTTATTATTATCCATTGCACCTGATTTTTAGTTCCTGAAATAAAGCTACATTAATTCTCTTTTTACGCAAATGCATATATAAACGTTCGATCCTCCCCTTCGCAACAAGGCGAATAATGCAAAAGTGGTATTGGTGTTATCAATGCTTTCCTGTAACTTTTACTTTATATATATACCTTCCCCTATTCTCCCTTTGGATTCAACTCTCGTACTCTCATTTTCAAATCTCATTAACTGAACTTATATGAAAAAAAAATCAGGCTACATCGCAGTTGTTACATGTTTCATTCTTCTTAATTCGCACATATCAGCACAAAACTATCAATATTGTCATTGTCCAAGGGGTCTTATACAAACCATGAACGGAGAAAACAGTTCTATATCTGCAGTGGTTAGTAACTTTCCTGCAAATGTTGTTGAAAGAATGGAAATAGAAGTTCGAATGACTGGTGGCACCAACTTTGGAAATGGGCAAGTTTTTCTTACAGCCAACAATCCATATCCCAATGGCAGAATAATAACCAGTGATCCTTCATATACATCTAACCTGGTTACAATAAAATATTTAGGCAAAGTCTTTATTTCCAATGAGACTGAAGTATCTATTTATATCAATTGGATTCAATCACAACAATTAGTTGCGGCTGCAGGACCTATTACTATATATCGTTCTACTAATAATGTGCAGGCTATTTGCGATAAATATTGTCCTTTTCAGGCACCTGATAAAGTGTCTGATGACATTCAAAAAGGTATGCCCCAGAAAGAGGGCCCGGTAGAAAGATTCTTTACACAGGAAAAGGTATATCCTTCTGCAGAAGCCAATGATCTAATGAAGGCATTGAATCCCGATGTTGATTTAAATAATCCAAATAAGAAACTTTTGTATCCTGTATTTATGAAAGTAACACCTGAACAAGAAAAGACATACCAGGAAAAATTCAGGCAACAACAGCTTCCTGATTTGAAACAAAATGATCTGTTCATATCAAATGTGAGTTCGCTGCAGAGTCATGCTGCCATCTTACTAAAATCCAAGATGGTGACAGATAAAGGGATCGAACCAGCAGAATACTCATCATTCTTAAAATCTCTCGTTATACTGGCAGAAGATATGCAAAGAGTAGATACGATAATTGATCATATAAGTGGCATCACTTCCAAATTACTGAACATGGATATAATGGCGCTTAATGATAATCTCGAATCAGTTTATCAAAAAAGGAATTTATCATACCCCGTTTATAAACAATGTACAGAGTTGATCCAGGATCTTTATGTTTTGACCAATCCCTATTTTGGAAAGACCAGCATGAAATATAAAAATAAAGACTCTCCCCAAGGAAAAAAAACATCGAGTGGACCCAATAACAATGTATTGCTCTCTCCTGAAATGAATCAATATGCTATAGAGGAAGAAGATCATTATATAGATGTGCTTCCCAATGAGAGGTTATACTATATCTATGTATACCTGAATCAATCAACCCCAGAAATGACAAGGCAACCACAAACAGGTTTTATCGTTTCATATAAACCCAGCATGTTTGATAATAACAAAGATCCAAAATATCGAACCGAAGCGGGCACTGCTTCGTTTGCAAAGGTTGGCCTGGGAAATAGTAAAATTGTGTTTTACTTTCAAAAAGATAATATCGTTTACAAAAAATCGGAAGTTACTATTACAGATAGGGAACTTAACAGGGATGATACTAACCCACGGGCATATAAATTGATTTTTTTCCTGAGTCAGCTTACTAAAGTTAATAAATGAATAATTTTCTAAAATACAGAATTGCTTTTATCACCATTCTTTTTACTGCATTTGGTGGCATTCTTTCTACTATAATGAATATTGACAGTATTCCCAATTGGTCCTATGCTGCTATTGCTTCATTGATATCGTTGGTATTAAGCCTGTATATTTCTTTTTTACTCAAAGAACCATGGACAAAAAAAATAAAAACGAGAGTTCGCAGAATTAGTACAATGCTTCTGGTCGCTTTTGTGATCAGTTGTTTTGTTTTTAT
>JBIOVR010000523.1:0-6468 GCA_044867875.1 Chitinophagaceae bacterium | reverse complement strand
ATAAAAACAAGCCATTCAGGGTTTGTTTACTGCCGGTACTTCTGAACAAAAAGAAAAGGTCGGTGGCAAACGGGGATTGACGCCTTGGTTCGTGTCTCACGAAACAAGTGTATGTCCCAATAATCCTGCAGGCACAAATTGAACAAACATGAAAGGTATTATTGGGAAAAAAGTTGGAATGACCAGCATTTTCGATCCCTCGGGTAAACAAACAGCCTGCACGATCATCGAAGCCGGTCCTTGTGTAGTTACACAAGTAAGAACAAAAGAAAACGATGGCTACGAAGCTCTCCAGCTTTCTTTTGGTGATAAGAATGATAAGCACTCTACTCTTGCTGAAAAAAATCACTTCGCTAAAGCAAGCACTTCTCCCAAAAAATTCTCTAAAGAATTCCGCAACACTTCTCTCGAAAAAAATATTGGTGAATCTGTAACTGTTGACATCTTCGCTGAAGGTGACAAAGTTGAAGTTATTGGTACCACCAAAGGAAAAGGTTTCCAGGGCGTAGTTAAGCGTCACGGATTCCATGGGGTAGGCCAGCAATCTCACGGTCAGCACGATCGTCAAAGAGCACCGGGTTCTCTTGGTAACTCTTCTGATGCGAGCCGTGTAATGAAAGGAATGAAAATGGGTGGCCGTATGGGAAGTGACAGAGTAAAAATGAAAGGCTTGAAAGTGGTTAAAATTTTTGCTGAGAAAAATTATATTCTCGTTAGCGGATCAGTCCCTGGTCATAACGGTTCAATCGTATTGATTCAAAAATAATTTATGCGGGATGCTTAGGTATCTCTAAAAAATAAATAAGATGCAAGTAGAAGTTTTAAAAATAGATGGAGAGAAAACCGGCAGGAAGATTGAATTGCCAGATGATATTTTTGGCGTAGAACCTAATCAGCATGTCGTTTATCTTGCCGTAAAGCAATACCTCGCTGCACAACGCCAGGGAACACATAAAGTGAAAACCCGTGCTGAAGTACATGGTGCAAGTCGCAAACTTCATCGCCAGAAAGGTACTGGTGGTAGCCGTAAAGGAAATATTCGTAACCCATTATATAAGGGTGGTGGTACTGTATTTGGTCCTAAACCGCATGGTTACGATATCAAGTTGAATCGTAAAGTAAAAGATCTCGCAAAAATTTCTGCGCTTTCTTTCAAAGCAAAAGATAATGCGATCGTAGTTGTAGAAGATATGTCTTTGGATACTCCAAAAACAAAAACCTTTACTGATATGCTTGGCAACCTCGAGGTATATGGTAAGAAAGCATTGTTTGTAATGCCGGAGTATAATGATAATGTATATCTGAGCTACCGTAATGTTCCATTTGTAAAAGGAACATTGTTGAGCGACATGAATACATATGACGTGGTAAATGCTGACGTGTTAGTGTTAACTGAATCAGCTGCGAAAGTTTTTACTGAAGTAGAAACTGAAACTGAAGCATAATAATAAATTATTAAAAACTGGGCAATGAAACTTTCAGATGTATTGATAAAACCGATCTTAAGCGAAAAAGCAAATAACCAGCAGGAAAAATTGCGTCGTTATGCTTTTCGTGTTGACAAAAAAGCCAACAAGCTTGAGATAAAAAGAGCTGTTGAAAATTTTTATGGTGTAACGGTTACTGATGTAAATACAGTTGTGGCGCCGGCAAAAAGTAAAACCCGTTATACAAAAGCTGGTTTTATAGCTGGTCAAAAATCATCATATAAAAAAGCATTTGTAACAGTTGCTGCAGGTGAAACAATTGATCTGTATTCCAATATTTAAATTATAGCTGGCGAAGCTGAGAATTTCGCTGATAAAAAAATAAGAAATGGCACTTAAAAAATTTAAACCAGTAACAGCGGGAACAAGATGGAGGATAGGCAATGCTTATGCTGAAGTTACTACCAATGTTCCTGAGAAAAGCCTGGTAGAAACTAAGAAAAGAACAGGCGGTCGTAACACATCTGGTCACATGACGATGCGTTATATCGGTGGCGGTCATAAAAAGAAGTATCGTGTTATCGATTTCAAAAGAAATAAAAAAGAAATGGATGCAACTGTAAAAACAGTTGAGTATGATCCAAACCGTACATCTTTTATCGCTTTAGTTGAATATACTGATGGTGAAAAAAGATATATCATAGCACCACAGGGTTTACAAGTTGGAATGACAATATCAAGTGGCGATAATGTTGCCCCTGAAATTGGAAACGCCTTATTGTTAAAGAATATGCCTCTTGGTACGATGGTGCACAATATTGAAATGCAACCAGGCCAGGGAGGAAAGATCGCAAGAAGCGCAGGCTCTTCAGCACAGCTTACAAACAAAGAAGACAAGTACGCAATATTGAAAATGCCAAGTGGTGAGTTGAGAAAAGTATTGATCAATTGCTATGCAACAGTTGGTGTAGTTGGTAATAGCGATCATGCTTTGCAAAGTATGGGTAAGGCTGGTCGTAACAGGTGGAGAGGTATTCGTCCACGTAACCGTGGTGTTGCAATGAACCCTGTTGATCATCCAATGGGTGGTGGTGAAGGAAAAGCTTCAGGTGGTCAGCCTCGTAGCAGGAACGGTCAGTATTCAAGAGGTTTGAAAACGAGAACGAAGGGTAAAGGAAGTGATAAGCATATAATTCAAAGAAAGAACGGCAGTAAGTTGTCGAAATAAAGCAGCTAAGAGAATAACTCGAAGCCAATAAATAAAAATTTTAAAAAGAACAAATGGCACGTTCAATTAAAAAAGGTCCTTACGTAGCAACACATCTCGAAAAAAAGGTGCTTGCTATAAATGAAGGGAAATCTAAAAAGAGTGTTATCAAAACATGGAGCAGACGTTCAACCATTACTCCAGATTTTGTAGGACACACTCTGGCAGTGCATAACGGAAACAAATTTATTCCTGTGTATGTAACTGAATTCATGGTGGGCCATAAGTTGGGTGAATTTGCACCAACCCGCCAGTTCAAAGGACACTCAAGTAAGAAAGTAGAAGCAGCATAAACAAGAAATTAAGTTAAATGGAAGCAGTAGCAAAACTCAACAATTACCCCACGTCGCCACGCAAAATGCGTTTGCTGGTTGATTTGATCCGTGGTAAAAAAGTAGATAAAGTATTAGCAATACTTGAACATAATCCTAAGCATCCGGCTGTGCCTTTGCGTAAGCTGGTACTTAGTGCAGTCAACAACTGGAAACAAAAGAATGAAGGCGGTGATGTAAATGAGTTGACTATAAAAACGATCATGGTTGATGGTGGAAGAACATTGAAGCGTATGCGTCCTGCACCACAAGGCAGAGGTTATCGTGTTCGTAAAAGAAGTAACCATGTTACTGTAGTTGTAGACTATCCGCCAGTAGTAACAGAAGAGTTGATCAAAGAAGTAATAAAAGAAGAGCACAAGAAAGAAGTTGAAGAAATAGCTAGCGAACTGGAAACATTAGCAGCAGCAGATGCAAAGCCAAAGAAAAAAACAGCTAAGAAATCTGCACCGAAAGAAGAAGGCGAAACAAAAAAGACAACTAAAAAATCTAAATAATTCCGAATAGTTCGGAAGAAATTAAAAAAATAACATGGGTCAGAAAGCAAATCCGATTGGTAACAGGTTAGGCATCATCCGCGGTTGGGAATCCAACTGGTATGGCAGTAAAAAAGATTATGCCCATAAGCTGATTGAAGACAACAGGATCAGAACTTACCTGAATGCCCGTATCAACAAAGGTGGTATTTCAAAAATTGTTATTGAAAGAACACTGGGTAAACTGATCGTTACTATTCACACATCTAAGCCGGGTATCATTATCGGTAAAGGTGGTGGTGAAGTTGACAGGATAAAAGAAGAGTTGAAGAAACTTACCAATAAGGAAGACGTTCAGATCAACATTCTTGAGATCCGTCGTCCTGAGTTGGATGCTATGATCGTTGCTGATACAGTTGCTCGCCAGATCGAGAATCGTATCAACTATAAAAGAGCGATTAAGATGTCGATCGCTTCTGCACTTCGTATGGGTGCTGAAGGAATAAAAGTAAAAGTAGCTGGTCGTTTAGGTGGTGCTGAGATTGCACGTACAGAAGAGATCAAACAAGGTCGTGTGCCATTGCATACATTCCGTATGGATATTGATTATGCAAATGTTTTTGCACTCACTGTTTATGGTAAAATAGGTATCAAAGTTTGGATATGTAAAGGTGAAGTACTTGCGAAGAGAGATCTGAATCCAAATTTTGTAGGTGGTAAGAGTGATGTAAGTGATAGAAGAGAAAGAAGAGATATGGATAGCAGAGGTGGCGGTGATCGCAGAGATGACAGAAGAGGCGGCGGCGGTGGTGGAGATAGAAGAGGTGGTGGCGGTCCAAGAGGTGGCGGTGGTCAAGGCGGAAGAAGTAGTGGACCTGGCGGTGGTGGAAGAAGTGGTGGACCTGGTGGTGGTGGAAGAAGTGGCGGTAGTGGAAGAACAGGCGGCGGTGGCGGAGGAAGAAGATAACCTTGAGATCAAGACTAAATTAAAAACAAGAAACTAGTAACTAGAAATTTTATAAAATGTTACAACCGAAAAGATCGAAACACAGGAAAATGCAGAAGGGCCGTATGAAAGGCAATGCAAAAAGAGGAGCAACAATTGCATTTGGTTCATATGGATTAAAAGCATTGGAACAGCATTGGATCACTGATCGCCAAATCGAAGCTGCCCGCCAGGCATTGACCCGTGAAATGAAACGTGAGGGTAATGTATGGATCCGCATATTCCCTGATAAGCCAATTACACGCAAACCACTTGAAGTGAGAATGGGTAAGGGTAAAGGTAATCTTGAGTTTTGGGCTGCTGTGGTAAAACCAGGTCGCATAATGTTTGAAGTGGATGGTGTGTCTGAAGCAGTTGCGAAAGCATCATTATCACTTGCAGCAGGTAAGTTACCTATCAAAACAAAATTCATTGCCCGCAGAGATGTGGTTAATATATAATAGAATTAAAAAAGGCATACAATGTCAAAGAAACTAGATTTTATAAAGAGTGTTCACGGACTTAATGAGTCTGATCTTGTGGCACGCATTAAAGAAGATGAATTGCGTCTGAAGAAAATACAGTTTGCTCATTCTATTTCTCCGTTGGAGAATCCAGTGAGCATCCGCGGTCTTCGCCGCGATATCGCAAGATTGAAAACTGAATTAAAGAAAAAGAAAACAGGTTTATAAAGCTCAAAGCTTAAATATATGGTAGAAAGAAATTTGAGAAAAACAAGAATAGGTGTGGTTACCAGCAACAAGATGACTAAGACCATCACGGTTGCAGTTGAAAGAAAGGTAAAACATCCTATGTATGGAAAATTCTTAAAGAAGACCACCAAGTTTCATGCACACGATGAAAAGAATGAGTGCAGCATCGGCGATACTGTAAAGATCATGGAGAGCCGTCCGCTTAGTAAAACAAAGCGTTGGAGATTGGTTGAAGTCGTTGAGAAAGTGAAGTAAGAGAAAGCTACGAGCCGCGAGCCGTAGAAATGAAAATAGTTTGTAAAATGCTAATAGCTCAAGGCTAATAGCTCAAAGCTTAAAAAAATGATTCAGCAAGAAAGCCGATTAAATGTAGCCGATAACAGTGGTGCCCGCGAGGTATTATGTATTCGTGTATTGGGAAACAGTGGTCAGCGTTATGCAGGTATAGGTGATACAATTGTAGTGACTGTAAAGGATGCGTTACCTGCAGGTGGTATTAAAAAAGGAACAGTAACAAAAGCAGTAATTGTAAGAACAACAAACAAACTGCGTCGCAAAGATGGTTCTTATATCCGTTTCGATGATAATGCAGTTGTGTTGTTGAACACATCTGATGAACCAAGAGGTACAAGGATCTTTGGGCCAGTAGCAAGAGAACTGCGTGATAAAGGATATATGAAAATTATTTCTTTGGCACCGGAAGTTTTATAGAGAATGGTGAGTGGCGAATAAAGAGCAGGAAGTACAAGAGTGCGACGCAACAGGAGATGAATAGAGTAGAAGAAGCTGATAACAAAAAAATAAATCTCTTAACTGAGAAAGTAAAATAAAATGAAAGCAAGATTTAAACCGAAGTTCAACATCAGGAAGGGTGATAAAGTGGTGGTGATTGCCGGTGATGATAAAGACGCAAGCAAACCACGCATTGTAAAAAAAGTGTTGGTTGATCAAAGCCGTGTAGTTGTAGAAGGTGTAAACATTGTTACAAAACATAGCAAACCTTCAGCACAAAACACTAAAGGTGGTATTTTGAAAATGGAAGCACCGATCCATATCAGCAATGTAATGCTATATGATTCTAAGGAAAAAGCTGGTACAAAAGTGAGTAGAGAAAGAGAAGATGGAAAGACTGTTCGTGTTTCAAAAAAATCAGGTGAAAAGATCTGATGACTTTAAAAAAAATTGAATTATGAGTACGCAAACATATAAGCCCAGGTTAGCAACAAAATATACAAAGGATGTAGTTCCTGCCCTGGTAAAGAAATTTA
>JBIOVR010000522.1:0-2733 GCA_044867875.1 Chitinophagaceae bacterium | reverse complement strand
ACCGATCAATAAATCCCTGCGAGGTTCTTGGTTCTTTTAAGGTGGCAAATAAAACAGACTGATCAAGGTTAGCAGCTATAATATGATGCTGGTATTTATGTCTTGGGGATTGCCTGTTCACATAATTTCTACGGGGAAGGATCTCATTAATGATAGCGGTGTTCTCTATTTCACTTTCAAGTTCAATATCCACTTCATCGCCAACGGCTACAGGGTTGGTAGAAGTGATCCCATCGATTTTAAAGATCCCTTTTATTCGGGCATTATATGTTCTACCAGCTTGGTCTTTGACCGTGTACCAGCTTCCTGTGGATTTGTAAACAAGTGCTTTCATATACAGAACCAGGATTAAGTCTGCCCAAAAGACAGGGATTCGGGGGAAAGATAGCAACAAATTGACTGTTGCATAAAATTTATCAGGCTTAAAAGCGTTATTTACAGGCACTATTTACCGGGCTGTAAAAGCCCAAAAACTTTGACTACTTTTAAAACTAAATTCAGCACTATGAATAAACTTATCCTTGCTTCAGTATTTTGTTTTACAGCATTGTTTTTTACTAATTGCGATAAAAACGATGACCCACCTACACCCCCACCACCTACAAAAACAGAACTCATTACAAAATCATCCTGGAAATTTAGCAGCGCCAAGGCAGGCGGTTTTGATGTTACTGCACAAATTCCAGCATGTTTTAAGGATAACACAATCACATTTGTTTCAACTGGCACAGGAACGATCTCCGAAGGGGCAGTTGCTTGTTCACCTGCAGCACCTGCGACCTTTACTTGGTCATTTCAAAGTAGTGAAACACAGATAAATCTTAACACACCACTTATTACCGGCGGTTCGGGATTATTTACAATTGTTAAATTAGATGCGGTGAACCTCGTGGTTTCTCAAAACATGACGATTCCACCGGCGCCTGGACCTGTTAATGTGGAGCTCACTTTTATCCATTAAAGATCAGGAAAGGTATTTACCAACTACAGGCAGTCTTCTTCCGACGCCAAATGCTTTGCAACTGATGCGAAGAATGGGGCAAAACTGTTTTCTTTTATATTCATTGGTATTAACCAATTTCAAAATTCTGTCAACAAGCGCCGAATCATATCCTTTTGCTTTTATCTCTTTCGGTCCGTTGCGTAGCTCAATATATTCATATAATACTCTATCGAGAGTGTCATACTCAGGAAGGCTGTCACTGTCTTTTTGATCAGGTCTTAATTCTGCAGAAGGAGCTTTGTTGATAATGTTTACAGGAATAATTTCTTTTTCACGATTGATATATTTTGCCAAAGCATACACCTGCATTTTATAAACATCACCTAATACACTAAGACCACCGGCCATATCTCCATACAAGGTGCCATAACCGGTAGCCAATTCACTTTTATTAGATGTATTTAATAAAATATATCCAAACTTATTGGCAACAGCCATCAAGAGATTTCCTCTTGTTCTTGCCTGGATATTTTCTTCTGCCAATCCAAAGGGAAGATCTTTATAGACAGGTTTTAATTCTGTAAGGAAACTTTCAAAAATATTTTTGATCGGTATAATATTATGCTGGCTTCCGAGATTCTTACTTAGTTGTTCTGCATCTTCCACAGAATGAGAAGATGAAAATTTCGAAGGCATTAAAAGAACACTTACATTTTCTTTACCTAGTGCATGCGTTGCCAATACTTGTGTTACAGCACTGTCAATTCCACCACTGGCGCCAAGTATTGCTTTGCTAAAACCCATCTTTTTGAAATAATCTCTTATTCCAAGAATTAATGCATGGTAGATCTCATCAATGTTTTTATCATTGGTTAAATAGGCGAGAATATCCTCGCCGGTACCTACTTCTTTTGCGGAATAAAAATATTTTTCTCCGGGTGAATGTTTTATAGACTCATTTTTCTTCAATAGCTGATCCAGGTCAAACAGTTGAAAATCCTCTTCAAAGTATTTCATCTCTTTTACCAGTTTGCCATTAATATCATATACAAGACTGCCGCCATCGAAAATGAGTTCAGTATGAGAACCTATGGCATTGCAATAAAGCATCGGCAGTTTATATTTTAATGTATGTGCCTTAATAATACTGTTGCGAACAATATCCTGCGCATAATTATAAGGAGAAGCTGACAGGTTGATCATCACATCAGGATTGTGAGGCATCAATTTTTCCATCGGAGTGATGCGATACAAAGGATTATCTCCCATGTTCCAGATGTCCTCACAAATTGTTACTGCTAATTTTTTTCCTTTGAACTCAAGGACTTCCCAATCAAAAGCTGGTTCAAAATAGCGGTACTCATCAAACACATCATAGTTTGGTAAAAGTGTTTTATGGATCTCACCTTTTATTTCTTTTTCATGTAGAAGGAAAACGGCATTGAAAAGATCTTTACCTTCTTTTTGTGGATTACGAGCAGGTGATCCGATCAATACACCAATTGTATCCGCATGCTCTTTTATCCGGTCGATCGCTTCGTAACATTTATTAATGAAATCAGGAAATTCCAGGAAATCCCCGGGAGCATAGCCGCAAACGCATAGCTCAGAAAACACAACAAGGTCAGCTCCTTGTTCTTTGGCCTCTTGTATTCCTTCAATGATCTTGCGGGTGTTATCTTCAAAATTGCCAATATGATAGTTCTGTTGCGCTAAGGCGATCTTCATGAGGCAAATTTACGACGCCTGTCACTAAAGAGGTTAAAATTTTCTTTCCATTATCTTCGTAC
>JBIOVR010000521.1:0-5138 GCA_044867875.1 Chitinophagaceae bacterium | reverse complement strand
ATAAAAATATCTACGGACATTTTGCGGAACATTTGGGTCATTGCATTTATGGTGGCTTTTATGTTGGTGACAGCAATAAAACCATTCCTCATAAAGACGGTGTTCGGTTAGATGTGATCGAGGCATTAAAGAAATTAAAAGTGCCTGTGCTTCGCTGGCCGGGTGGATGTTTTGCAGATACCTATCATTGGAAAGATGGTGTGGGTCCGAAGAAAGAAAGACCATCAATGCTAAATGTATGGTGGGGAAATGTAAAAGAAGATAACAGCTTTGGCACAAACGAATTTTTAAATATGTGTGAGCTGCTTGGAGCAGAACCATACTTAAGCGGAAATGTCGGAAGCGGTACACCACAGGAGCTTTCGGATTGGATCAAATACACAACACATCCGAATAGCAGCAGCCCGATGACTGATTACAGGCAAAAGAACGGAAGACCAAATCCGTGGCATGTAAAATTTTGGGGATTGGGAAATGAAGCATGGGGTTGTGGAGGTAATATGAAAGTTGAGTATTACGCAAATGTGTATCGCCAGTATGCAACATTTATGACCAATTGGAACAATAGTGATAGAATATATCGTATTGCATCCGGAGCCTCAGATGATGATTATCATTGGACAGAAGTATTGATGAAAGAATTGCCTGCGAATATGTTCGATGCATTAGGCTTACATCACTACTCAGTTATTAACTGGAACAAGAAAGGTTCAGCCACTGCTTTTTCTGAAGAAGAATATTTTACAACCATGAAGAAAGCTTTACAAATGGAAGAATTGGTGACAAAGCACAGCGCTATCATGGATAAATATGATCCGCAAAAGAAAAAAGCATTAGCGGTTGATGAATGGGGCGGCTGGTATGATGTAGAACCTGGAACTAATGGTGCATTTTTATTTCAGCAGAACACAATGAGAGATGCGGTATTAGCTGGGGCTACATTGAATATCTTCAATAATCATTGTGACAGGGTGAAGATGGCGAACCTTGCACAGATAATTAATGTATTGCAGGCAGTGATACTAACTAAAGAAGAAAAACTTGTCCTCACTCCCACCTATCATGTAATGGAAATGTACAATGTGCATCAGGACGCAACGATGTTACCAATAGAAGTAAACAGCACTAAGTATATTCTTGGCAAAGACACCTTAATCGCTGTATGGGCTTCTGCCTCAAAAGATAAAAATGGTGCAACTCATATTTCTTTAGTGAATGTAAATGCAAAGCAGGCACAATCTGTTTCAATAAATATAAATGGTGCAAACTATAAGGCAGTTACCGGCAGGATTTTGACGTCTGATAAAATGCAGAACTATAACAGTTTTGAAAACCCGAATAAAATTGTTCCTGCAGCTTATAACGGCGCACAGCTTAATGGTTCAAAACTAAATTTGAATATTCCGCCATATAGCGTGGTGGTACTTGAATTAAAATGAGAAATGTGAAAAGAATATTGGTATTGGTTCCTGTTATTGTGGCGAGCAACTTTTGTTTGGCTCAAGGGACAAAAACGAAACAATCAAAATCTTCGGTTAAATTAACCATCGATAGTGTTTTGACAATCTCATCAGGGGATCAAAAGCTACTGACTTATCAATTTAAAACTGTTTATCCTCCAGCCGGGCAGGATACAAATTACAAACGAAGTGGCTTTATTCATCCGCTTTATGCACCACATGGACAAGTGCTTACAAGAATTCAACCGCCTGATCATTATCATCATTATGGTATCTGGAATGCGTGGACACATACTTTCTTTGAAGGCGATACAGTTGATTTTTGGAATATAAAAGGCAGGCAAGCCACAGTCAGGTTTGCAAAATTTACTTCAAAGGTCAGCAACTCAAAATACGCAGAGTATACAGCATTGCAGGAACATGTAGTATTCAAAAAAGATAAAACTGAAAAGGTTGCACTGAATGAATGGCAAACTGTAAGAGTATATAATCCTGTAAAGGATGGCGATTATTATGTAGTTGACATTACTTCAAAAATGCAGTGTGCTTCACAAAGCCCTTTATTGATCGTTGCTTATCGATATGCCGGTCTTGGTTGGCGGGCTACTGAATATTGGGACAAGAATAATTCTGAAATGCTGACATCGGAAGGCAAAACAAGAGATAATACAGATAATACTAAAGGAAGATGGATAATAGTTTATGGCTCCTTACCCGATAATGAAGAAGGTGGAATTGTGATGTTATCACATCCAACAAACTACAATAGTCCTGAACCAATGAGGATATGGGACAAAAAACAAAATGGAGGACGCGGTGATGTCTTTGCCAGCTTCGCTCCTACAAAAGATAAAGATTGGCTTTTAGAACCTGGTAAAACATATACATTAAAATACAGACTGGTTGTATTCAATGGAAAGTTTGATGCAGCGAAAGCTGAGAATGCATGGAAGACATTTGTTAAAGAAGTGAAGTAGTATACTTGAAAAGTGAAACGTCAAACGTGAAAGGCCTGTTTCAATTTTCACATTTCACGTTTGACGAGAAAGCTGAATAGAATTACTGAAAGTACAAGTAAGTGACACAACAGAAGCTAAATAGAATTTCTAAAGTTGGAAACATAAAAACATTCATCATAAAAATTAAAACCGATGAAAAAAAGAAATCAATCCCGTCGTGAGTTTTTGAGTAACTCTCTCAAAGCATCAGCACTACTGGCAATTCCATCAATTGTGCCTTCAAGTGTGTTTGGAAGGAATGCGCCAAGCAATCGCATCAATGTGGCAGCCATCGGTACGGGACGCATTTCCCGTGTTCATGATATTCCCGGTGTGTGGCAATATGATTATGCACAAATAATGGCTGTTTGTGATCTTGACTCAAATCGGGCTGAAGAAGGAAAAAAATTCGTGAATGACTTTTACACCAAACGTGATGGCAAACCATTTGACGGTGTGAAGCTGTACACTGATTATCGTGAGTTGCTGCAGAATAAAGATATTGATGCAGTGTTGATCAGTACCCCTGATCATACACATGCAATGATCGGTGCCGCGGCAGCCCGTGCTAAAAAACATATTTATATGCAGAAGCCTGCATCACTGACCATTGCTGAAGGAAGAGTGATCGCTGATGTAGTTACAAAAAGTGGTGTGAAGTTCCAGATAGGAAGTCAGCAACGAAGCAGTGAACAGTTTCGTTATGCCGCGGAGCTGGTTAAGAATGGCCGCATTGGTGAATTGAAAACTGTTTATGTTGGTTTGCCCGGTGATCCTCCGGGTGGAAATAAAACTGAAATGCCTGTTCCAAAAAATCTCAACTATGACATGTGGCTTGCATCAACTCCTGAAGTTTATTATACAGTTGATCGTGTGCATCCGCAAGTTGGTTATGATCGTCCGGGTTGGTTGCGTTGCGAACAGTTTGGCGCTGGCATGATCACTGGTTGGGGCGCACATCATATCGATAGTGCACATTGGGGAATGGAAATGGAACGTAGCGGCCCTGTTGAAATATGGTGTGATAAAGTTGAGTTTGCAACTGGCGGATTGTGGGATGTACATGGAATATTTAAAACAGGAGCTAAATATGCCAATGGTGTTACGATGATCGTTAGTAATGAATTTCCAAATGGAATAAAGTTCGAAGGAACTAATGGATGGATATTTGTTTCAAGGGGCGACTACAATGTTACAGGAAGCGATCCAACAAAGCCAGGCGAAAGAGCAAAGAAAATAGATGCAAGTGATCCAAAAGTTCTGACATCTGTTATTGGCGAAAATGAGTTTCATTTTACAGTGAGCAAAGAACATCATGGCAACTGGCTCGAAGCAATAAGAGATAATAAAGCAACGATCGCACCTGTTGAAGAAGCACATCGTGCCTGCTCAGCCTGTTTGCTGCATCATATTTCAATGAAGCTGAAAAGAAAATTGTATTGGGATCCCAAAACAGAAAAATTCAAAAACGATAATGAGGCAAATGCAATGCTGAGTCGCAAGCAAAGAAAGGGATATGAGACTGCTGCGTAACCCTGTCCCCCTAAAGGGGAACTTAGATTCGAGCATTCATATTTAATTCGATTGGCCTTTAGTATTCTAAAATTTCTTTTTGTTCCGGACTGTGTTACTACTATTTGGCTTGGGTTGCGTCGCACTCTTGTGCTGTTAGTTTTTTATTCAGCTTTTAAACCATAGAGCTAGGTGGTTTAATTTAAATAAAATTTCTTATGAACAAAATGAAAAAGTTTCAAGCTCAGATTTTCTTTTTAATAGTGATCATAATGATGAGTTGTCAATCTGATGATAAGGAAACACCAACTGAAAGTAAAACTAAGCCCGTGCAATTAGTTACTCTCGATCCCGGGCATTTCCATGCAGCATTGGTGCAAAAAACAATGTATGGTGACGTCGACTCAGTCGTGTATGTGTATGCACCCGAAGGAAACGATCTGAAATTGCATTTAGACAGGATCAATGCTTATAACTCAAGAGCAGAATCACCCACTAGCTGGAAAGAAGTTGTTTACACAAGCAATGATTTTTTTGAAAAGATGATCGCCGATAAAAAAGGAAATGTCGTTGTGCTCTCAGGAAATAATGCGAAAAAGACAGCATACATTTTGAAAGCATTGGAAGCAGGTTTCAATGTTCTTGCCGATAAGCCAATGGCAATTACTCCTGAAGATTTTGAATTACTGAAGAAAGCATTTGAGGTAGCAAAAGAAAAAAACCTTTTGTTATATGATATAATGACTGAAAGATTTGAGATCAACACGATCCTTCAAAAAGAATTGTCAATGATCCCTGAGATATTCGGGGAAATAGAAAAAGGAACAACTGAAAAACCGGCAGTGGAGATGACCAGTGATCATAATTTTTATAAAAATGTTTCTGGCAATATCGTAGTTAGGCCAGCTTGGTTTATGGATGCATCGCAACAGGGAAATGGTATAGTCGATGTAACTACACATTTGGATGACCTGGTTCAATGGGAGAGTTTTCCCGAACAGAGTTTGGATTATACAAAGGACATTTCAATAATAACTGCCAGAAGGTGGCCAACAGATATGACAGTATCTCAATTTAAAACGATCACTAAGCTAAATGAGATTCCACCCTTTATTGAAAAAGACAAACAAAATGATTCATTGTTGAAAGTATGGTCAAATGGCGAGAT
>JBIOVR010000520.1:0-21970 GCA_044867875.1 Chitinophagaceae bacterium | reverse complement strand
AAACAAACAGCCCTCCCGATGCAAAAACTGCGAAATTTTTGAGCCATCCTTTTGCAAATACATCTGTAAAAAACAATACAATTCCAGGATAAAATACAGCATCAAAAAAATTATACAACCATAGGTTATGAATACCATAACTGCCCATTATTTTACCGGCAGTCTCGGTGATAAATGTAAGCACCCATATAATAATAAAAATTCTCCAGGCAATTGATCTGTTCCTACTCCAGCATCGAAATGCCAGTATAGCTGTGATCAGTTGAACGAAAAGAAATCCCCAATGGATAAAAGATTTTAACCAACTCATTAAATAGGAAATAAATTATGTTTATTAAGAGCCTCCACAGTTGTTGGGGCATAATCCCGTATGCTCTCCACCGGGAGTTAATACCCAGCATTTATCATTTTGGTCAAACAAGTTATCTGCACAGAGCGGAGGTTTGCCGTGAAAATTATTTGTTGGTACTAAAATAATACTCAACTGACCTTTATCCCCTACTCGATTTATTGTTTTCGGACCTTTATTTTGATTGGAACTCGGGTCCGGTCTATAAAAATATATTCTAAACCCATCTATGGGTTTTTCTCCGTTGAGATGCTGGGGATCGGAGTAGTAATCAATGAGGAATTTAATGTCACGCAGGGATAGTACGCAAGACTGTGTTTCATTATCATCAAGATCCTTCCAATAAGAAGCCATTTTCTTTTTTAAATCGTTCCTTGTTATTAGCTGATAGTGCTTATCTGGAATATTTATTGGGGGTACCTTACTTTTAATTCGTGGTACCTTACTTTTTGGTGATAACATATTTTAAAATTTTAAGGTTAATTAATAAAATAAAACTACAGTAAAATATAAATAACATATACCCCCCAATTGAGGGCATTATAGACTTTTCAAATAAATAGTAAGGATTAACCTAATAGTAATCAGGCTCGGATAGAGATCCTAAGTTACTTCTTTCTACTCCAAACACTAAAATCGGTCGGCGGAATTTTCTCAACACCTAATTGGCGAAGCATGTTCACTAATTGACCTCGGTGATAACTGCCATGATTGAAAACATGCAGGATCATTTGAAAGATCGGCTGTTTAAAACATTCTTTCTTTGAATTGTAATATTGGAAAACATGATCCAGCATTGGATCGGTTGCTGTAGATACCCACTCGTGCCATTGCTGATTTTGTTGCAACAAGCTATTCGCAATATCTTTTGTAGTTCCTTTAAAATTTTCACTTGGCGCTAAAGTTCGTTCCTGCAATTTCAAGCGTTGCCACCAAACACTTTCAGCATCCCACATGTGGAGCATGGTAGCATATAAATTTTTAAAGCTACTCGGTACTTCCTGCAGTTGCTTTTCTTCAGGCAATGCAACAATAACATCAAATAGTTTTTGATTGGCCCAGGTATTATAGGCTGCAAATTGAGAAAGAATTTCTTTCATGGTTCGGGTGCTTGGTAGTGAATTATGTGAGGCTTTTACAGCTGAAGTTGAAATCATTTACATTTGATCCCGATAGTTATCAGTATCATTTATCAAATTTCTTACTTCAAAATTTAATATGGATAAAAGTTTTCCACTTTCAGGTTTTGGTTCAGCCGCTTTGCATGCCGGTCATACACAAGACCCGCTTTATGCTCATGTAACACCTATTTATGCCTCATCAACGTTCGTTTATGATGAGGCAGAACAGGGAATGCGCCGTTTCAGTGGCGAAGAAGAAGGCTATATCTATAGCCGCTGGGGCAATCCCAATTTTACTGAAGCAGAAAATAAAATTGCAGCACTTGAAGCATTTGGGCTAAAAGATGCCGGAGGAAGTCCTCTCCAACTGAAAGCCTTTCTTCATTCATCAGGAATGGCGGCGGTAACAACTTTGATGTTTAGCAATTTGAAAAAAGGTGATAAGATCCTTTCTCATTACTCTCTTTACAGCGGCTTTGAAGAAATGATCACAAGAATTCTTCCGCAATTTGGTATTGAGCCGGTGATCGTTGATCTCAGGGATCTGAACAAAGCAGTTGAAGCCATCAAAGCTAATCCCGAAATCAAAATGATGTACCTGGAAACTCCTGCGAATCCAACTATTCAATGCGTGGACTTAGAAGAATTAACAAAGATCGCCAAAGCAAGCAATCTTCTTGTTGCAGTTGACAATACATTCGCCACTCCTTACTTGCAGCAACCTTTTAAATATGGAGTTGATTTCGTTTTTCACAGTACTACAAAATTTTTAAATGGCCATGGGACCGCAATTGGTGGTGTGCTATTGGGGAAAGATCTTGAAAAAATGAATGGGCCTGTAAAAAAAACTTGTCGTATCCTTGGTGTTAACAGCAATCCATTTGATGCCTTTCTTTTAACCCAGGGAATGAAAACGCTTGAATTAAGAATGGAACGTCATTGCTTTAATGCAATGAAAGTGGCGGAATTTCTGAATAACCATTCTGCTATTTCAAAAGTCAACTATGCCGGCCTTACGTCACACTCTGATCATAAAGTAGCTATGAAACAAATGAAACATGGTGGTGGTATGCTAAGCTTTGAAATGAAGAATGGATTGAAAGCAAGCATTGATTTTATGAATAAGCTTAAAATGTGTGTTCGTACTGTTTCTCTTGGTACTGCAGAAAGTATACTTTGTCATCCGGCATCCATGACACATGCCGGCACACCAAAAGAAAGCCGCGAAAAATATGGTATTACCGATGGATTGATAAGAATGAGTGTTGGATTAGAAAACGTAGAGGATATTTTAAATGACCTTGAACAAGCACTTAAATAAAATAAAAATGAGATCATTACACAGCATGCTGCTCCTGATCATCAGCAGTTTTTTATTCGCACAAAAAAAATTAATTACATCAGCTGATCCCTTAGCAGGATTAGATACAGTCCTCCAAAAGGTTTTAAAGGATAGGAAAGCAGCCGGCTTTGCAGTTGCTGTTGTCAAAAAAGACAAAATAATTTATTCAAAAGGCTTTGGTTTTAGTGATTATGAAAAACAATTACCAGTAACAACAAACACATTGTTTGCCATTGGCTCATGCACCAAAGCATTCACCGCATCATTACTTGGCTTGCTGATTAAAGATGGGAAACTTGATCTTGATAAACCTGCAAGAGAATATTTACCTGAATTAAAGTTTTTCAAAGATGAAATGAATAACTCGATCACTGTACGAGATATGATGTGTCATCGTACAGGATTACCGCGTCATGATTATTCATGGTATCTTTTTAATACTGCTTCAAGAGATAGTTTATTGAAACGTATTCAGTACCAGGAGCCAACTGCACCAGTGAGACAAACCTGGCAGTACAACAATTTTATGTTCCTTGCACAGGGAATGATATCGGAAAAATTAATGGGAAAAAACTGGGAGCAAAATGTAAAAGAAAACATTTTCACTCCACTTGGAATGAATAGTTCTAATTTTTCAGTTCATGATCTTGAAAAAACGAGTAACGCTTCATTAGGGTATGTTGTTTTTAAAGACAGCATTATTAAAAAAACAGATTACTATGATATAAATGCAATGGGACCGGCCGGAAGCATCAATAGTAATGTAAATGAAATGGCGAATTGGGTTATTACATGGATCAATGGCGGTAAGTTCAATGGTAAAGAAATTTTGCCATCAAATTATGTAAACCAGGCCATGTCATCGCAGATGGTTGTTGGTGCTGGGTTGCCAGATAAAGAAGTTCCTGATGCTTTTTTAAGTAATTATGGATTTGGTTGGTTCCTCAGTTCTTACCGCGGACATTATCGTGTGGAGCATGGTGGTAATATTGACGGCTTTTCAGCAAGTACAAGTTTTTTTCCTTCTGATAGTATTGGTATAATAGTATTGACCAATCAAAATGGTTCTGCAGTTCCGGGAATAGTAAGAAATACAATTGCTGACAGAATATTTGGATTAAATAAAATTGACTGGAACAAAAGAACCAACGATGCACAGGCAAAAGCAAAAGCTGCTGCAAAAGAAGCTGAGAAAAAAACCACAAGCAACAAAAAGCAGGGAACAAACCCTTCGCACAAACTAAATGATTATGAAGGATTATTTAATAATCCTGGTTATGGAACAATAGAAATTTATACTAAAAATGATTCTTTGTTTTTCCGCTCAAGAAACGGGGATGCATTCCTACGGCATTATCATTACGATTTTTTTGAATTATTTCCCATTGATAAAAAAGACGGTGTCGATACGACAGGACCAGCGCAGCTCAATATCCAATATCACATGAATGCGGCCGGGGATATCGATATGATGTCTTTACCGATCCAAGCGGGTTTAAAAGACATTGAATTCAATCGTATACCAAAACCTAAAGAAATAGCTAAAGCCGATCTTGAAAAATTTGTTGGCGAATATGAATTGCAACCGGGTGTTGTTGCAAAATTTTATATCAAAGGAGAAAAAATTTTATACTTATTTGTCGAAGGGCAGCCTGAGTATGAATTAGTGCCAACCGAAAAAAATAAATTCGAACTGAAAGGAGTAAAAGGTTACAGTGTATTGTTTGAAGAAAATAATAAAATGGAGATAACATCAGCAAGTTTTGTTCAGCCAAATGGAACTTTTAAAGCATCACGCAAAAAATGAACATAAGAAGACCATTGGCATTTGCTTGTTTCCTTGCCATTCTTATTTCCTGTAAGACCGGAAAACAGGAATATGATACCATCATTCGAAATGCAATGATCTATGATGGCTATGGCGGAGAACCTTACAAAAGTGATATTGGAATAAATGCTGATACCATCGCATTCATCGGAGATCTGTCAAAAGCATCTGCAAAAAAAGAGATTGATGCAAATGGAAAAGCAGTAGCTCCCGGCTTTATTGATACACACAGTCATCATGCCGGAAGTTTATTTGAGCATCGTGATCTTACTGCGGCTGTAAGCCAGGGGATCACAACAATTATTATTGGTCAAGATGGCGGTTCCAATTTTCCTCTATCAGATTTTTATAAAAAGCTTTCTGATACTGCAGTAGCTGTAAATATTGGTTCCTACAGTGGACATAATACAATTCGTGATTCCATTTTGGGCAAAGATTATAAACGAAATGCTAGACAAGATGAAATTGAAAAAATGAAGCTCTTGCTTAAACAGGATATGGAAGCAGGTGCCTTGGGTTTGTCAACAGGTCTGGAATATGATCCGGGAATCTATTCAAGCAACGATGAAGTTTTACAACTGGCAAAAGTGGTTTCTCCTTTTAATGGAAGATACATCAGTCATATCCGCAGTGAAGACCGTTATTTCTGGAAAGCAATTGATGAAGTGATCACAATCGGTAAGGAAGCAAAAATTCCTATGCAGGTAAGTCATATCAAATTAGCCATGCATAATATCTGGGGAAAAGCTGATAGCCTGTTGGCATTATTTGATGCGGCAAGAAAAAATGGGATCGATATCACTGCTGATATTTATCCATATGCTTTTTGGAATTCAACAATCAAGGTCTTATTTCCCGATAGAAATTTCAGTGATGAAAAAGAAGCAGAACTTATTTTAAGAGAGATCACTTTACCAAATGATATCATTCTTGGTTCCTATGAAGTGAAACCCGAATATGCTGGAAAGAATTTGGCAGAAATAGCAAAGCTTGAAAACAAAACTCCCGCCCGAATGCTGGTTGAACTGATCAAAAGAATTGATGATTGGGAAAAAGAAAATGGTCGTGAATGCCAGGAAAATATCATGGCAACTTCGATGAGTGAAACAGATATAATAAAGCTAATGCAATGGGCACACACAAATATTTGCTCTGATGGTTCATCCGGAGGAACACATCCAAGGGGTTATGGAGCTTTTACAAGAGTGCTTGCTAAATATGTAAATAAAGAGAAAGCTTTAACGATGGAGCAAGCTATTTATAAAATGACTGGTTTATCTGCGCAGCAAATAGGGATCAAAAAAAGAGGGTTGATCAAAACAGGTAATTATGCTGACCTTGTTATGTTTGATCCCGAAACAGTAAGTGATGAAGCAACCCTTGCGGAACCGCATAAACTTTCTGATGGAATTGAAACAGTTTGGGTAAACGGAATTATTGTTTTTGAAAATAAAAAAACCACTGAACTTTATCCGGGAAAGATCATAAAGCGTCAATTACAAAACTAAAACCATCTTATGCGTTTATCATTTTTATTTATTGCATTTACTGCAATTCTTTTTGGATGTAACTCTTCAAAACAAGAATACGATACGATCATTCGCAATGGAATGATCTATGATGGCAATGGTGGCGAACCTTACAAAGGGGATATTGGAATAAATGCTGATACCATTGCATTCATTGGCGACCTATCAAAGGCTTCCGCAAAAAATGAAGTGGACGCAAAAGGGAATGCTGTGGCTCCGGGTTTTATAAATATGATGGGGCATTCAGAAGAAAGTTTGATACAAGATGGAAGAGGACAGAGTGATATAAAGCAAGGAGTGACAACTGAAATATTTACTGAATTCAGTATGGGCCCGCTGAATCCTAAAATGAAAATGCAGGCGAAAGAAGGACAAGGTGATATTAAATATGATGTGGAATGGAACACACTCGGAGAATACATGAATTTCTTAGAGAAAAAAGGGATTTCGCCTAATATCGCTTCATTTGTTGGCACTGGTGCAGTTCGCATGTATGTCATTGGCGAAGATAATGTAGCTCCTATCCCGGCTCAATTGGATAGCATGAAGTTGCTGATAAGACAAGCAATGGAAGAAGGAGCATTAGGTGTAACAAATGCGTTGATCTACCCTGTTGATTTTTTTGCAAAAACCGATGAATTGATCGCATTATCAAAGGAAGCTGCAAAGTATGGTGGCATGTACACTAGTCATATGCGAAGCGAAGGAAACAAATTGTTGGAAGCTGTTGAAGAACTCATCACTATTTCAAAAGAAGCTGGTCTACCAGCAGAAATTTTTCATTTAAAAGCTGCAGGAAAAAGTAACTGGAGCAAAATGGATAGTGTGATCCGTCGGGTGGAAAGAGCAAGAAGAGAAGGACAAGCTATTACTGCAGACATGTATACTTACGTTGCAGGTGCAACAGGAATGACATCTGCATTTCCACCGACCTTACAAGATGGTGGCTTCGGAAAACTAAGAGAGAGATTAATGGATCCTAAGATCCGTAAAGAAATGGGGAAGGCTATGAATTCCGATGCAACTGATTGGGAAAATTTATATTATGGTGCAGGAGGTGCCGAGCATGTTCTGCTTTTAGGTTTTAAACAAGATTCATTAAAAAAATTTACGGGTAAAACGTTGGCAGAAGTCGCAAAGATCCGAGGCACATCTCCTGAAGAAACAGCAATGGACCTTATTGTACAAGATAGTACAAGAGTGGGTGTTGCCTATTTTTTGATGAATGAAGAGAATGTAAAAAAACAAGTCTCATTGCCATGGGTAAGTTTTGGAAGCGATGAAGGTTCTTATACCACCGAAGGTGTTTTTCTTAAATCAAATGCGCATCCAAGAGCTTATGGAAACTTTACAAGAGTATTGGGTAAATATTCAAGAGATGAAAAGCTAATGTCTTTACAGGAAGCAATACGCAAGCTTGCAAAGCTTCCTGCAGACAATTTAAAACTTCAAAAACGTGGCGAATTGAAAATTGGTAATTATGCTGATATCGTGATTTTTGATCCACTAAAAGTAAAAGACAATGCTTCTTTTGAAAAGCCACATCAATACTCTGAAGGAATGATCGATGTTTTTGTAAATGGAGTGCAGGTTTTAAAAGATGATGTGCATACTGGTGCAAAGCCGGGAAGGTTTGTAAAAGGACCAGGATATAAAATGAATAATTAAAAATTAAAAAATGGGCATCACAATTCGAAGAGCTGCTAAAGAAGACTGTCCAAGATTATTGGAATTAATAACCGAATTAGCGGTTTATGAAAAAGCTCCCAATGCAGTAACAGTTTCATTGGAGCATTTTACCGAAAGTGGTTTTGGTAAAAACCCGGTGTGGTGGAGTTTTGTTGCCGAAGAAAACGGGATCATTCTTGGATTTGCTCTTTATTATATTCGTTATTCAACATGGAAAGGGCAACGAATGTATTTAGAAGATATAATTGTTACAGAAGAAGCAAGAGGAAAAGGAATAGGGAAACTTTTAATGGATCGTTTGATCGAAGAAGCAAAAGAAAAAAAATTCAGTGGCATGATGTGGCAGGTGTTAGAATGGAACGAACCTGCCATCAATTTTTATAAAAAATATAATACAAAGTTTGATTCCGAATGGGTGAATTGCAGCATTAATCTATAACTACTACTCTATTTTTTCAAATTGTATCGTTGCAGGTAAGGCGGGTCTCTGGTAGAAATTGCTTATTGTAATTTTTTTTGAATTATCAATATTAAAGTAATATGAATTGAACCCTCCGGAAGAGCCAAAAGTTTTTAAAAAGATACTATCTGATTTTATCTGATAGTTGTAACCAATGTGAGATTGCTGAGATCTTAAATATATACTCTGAAAACTGCTTGAAATTAAAGGATTAAACTCGAGTGTATCCAATCGCAAAGTTTTTTCAACCCATATTCCCTGAAAAGAACTTTCTGCGTTTTCTTTTCTGCAAGAAATAATCAGAACAGCAAATAAAAAAATGACCATCTTACTCATACTATCTAAAAGATATAATTTTTTTTAACTCACTCCACTTACTTCCATTGATTTTTCAATTTTTAAGATCAGCCCTTGCAATACTTTACCCGGACCGGATTCTGTAAACTTAGAGGCTCCATCGGCGATCATTGCTTGAACACTTTGTGTCCAGCGAACGGCGCCCGTAAGTTGATCGATAAGGTTTTGTTTTATTTCATCTTTATCCATCACAGCCCGAGCAACTACGTTTTGGTAAACAGCGCAAGTGGGATTATGAAATTTAGTTGCTTCAATAGCTTCCCTCAATTCCTTTTTTGCAGGCTCCATCAATGGTGAGTGAAATGCTCCGCCCACAGGAAGAACCAAAGCTCTTTTAGCTCCTGCTGCTTTCATTCTTTCACAAGCAATATCAATTCCCTTTAGTGTTCCGCTTATTACCAATTGTCCCGGGCAATTATAGTTTGCAGGCACCACTACTTCGCCAGTTTCTTTTTGCACCTCGGCACAGATTGCTTCTACCTTATCATCTGCAAGATTTAAAACAGCGGCCATTGTAGATGGATTCATTTCGCAAGCCTTTTGCATTGCCTTTGCACGAACGGCAACAAGTTGCAATGCATCTTCAAAACTTAGTGTGCCATTTGCAACCAATGCAGAGAACTCACCGAGTGAATGGCCAGCCACCATATCAGGTGATGCACTTTCGATAGTTCTGTAAGCCACGATCGAATGCAGGAAAACTGCTGGTTGAGTTACATTCGTTTGTTTAAGATCTTCTTCTGTACCATTGAGCATAATATCTGAAAGACGAAAGCCAAGGACATCGTTCGATTGTTCAAATAATTTTTTAGCAAAGACACTATTGTTGTAGTGATCCCTACCCATGCCTGGAAATTGTGAGCCCTGGCCCGGAAATACAAATGCATGTTTCATTCTATAAGTTACCCCCTACCCTTTCGATTAAAATTTGGTGATTAACCGGAAACAAAAAAGGTCTGATAAATAAAATATCAAACCTTTTAATGAATTACAAATATACCGGATTAGCTTAAATCGGCTGATATAAGTTTGAGGAATTCGCTGCGTGTGGAATTTTTATGAAACTCTCCATCAAATGCCGAAGTTGTGGTTGTTGAATTTTGTTTTTGCACACCACGCATCATCATGCATAAGTGTTTAGCTTCAATTACAACAGCAACACCCAACGGATTCAATGTTTCCTTAATAGCATCTTTAATTTGTATCGTCAATCTTTCCTGCACTTGCAAGCGACGTGCAAAAACATCTACTACTCTTGCTATTTTACTCAAACCTGTTATCCATCCATTAGGAATATAAGCCACATGTGCTTTACCAATAAAAGGCAACATATGATGTTCGCACATACTGTAAATTTCAATATCCTTTACTACGATCATCTCACTTACTTCTTCATGAAATTTTGCTGAATTGATGATGGCTTTTGCATCTAAATGATAACCCTGTGTAAGATATTGCATCGCTTTCGCTAGCCGCTCCGGAGTTTTTTTCAATCCTTCACGTTCAGGATCTTCACCAAGCAATCCAAGAACCTGAGCATAACTTTTTACAAGCCCACTTGTGATCTCGTCGTCGTATTGTTCTGTTTTTTTATATGCCATAAAACCAATTTAAAAATACCTTTTATGTTACCAGCTTAAGAATTACTATTAAACTTTCATTGCGTCGTACTCTTGTACGTCAGCTCTCTACTCAACCTTATCTTAACCTAAAACTTTCATTTATCCGTTTTTCACCTATTATCTAATCAACAGGGTATTCCACAAAATTCCTTGGTGTTTCATACAATCGTATCTGCAAGTCTTTTTCTTTAGGTATATGCGGACGCAATATTTCATAAATAACGACCGCAATATTTTCTGCCGTAGGGTTCACGTTTTTGAATTCCTTAGTATCCAGGTTCAAGTTCTTATGATCGAATCTTTCAATAATCTTTTCTTTTACCAGGTCACTCAATTTCTTTAGATCCATTACATAACCAGTCTTCTCATCCGGCTCACCAATTATTTTTACTATCAGCTCATAATTATGACCATGATAATTGGGCAAAGCACATTTCCCAAATACTTCCATATTCTTTTCGTCATCCCAATGAGCATTAAATAAGCGATGAGCTGAATTGAAATGCTCTTTTCTGAATATTGCTACTTTTTTTCCCATTTATTCAATGATTAAACAGATCGTAAAGGATATTGTTCATTCAATTATTTCCCACCATAGTATTCTACAAATATTTTGGCTGTTTCTACAAGTTTTAAACAATGTAATTGGACTGGCGGCGGCAGATGTGGCTCTAATTCTTGCCAGATACCCATCACAAGGTTTTCAATAGAACAAAGTTTCCCTTTCATAAAATCCACATCAACATTCAAGTTTCTATGATCAAGCTTTTCGGTTACTTTTTCAGTAACTAGTGCTCCAAGTTTCTTTGCATCAAAAATAAAACCAGTATCAGGGTCGGGATCTCCTTTAATAGTCACAAACAATTCAAAATTGTGGCCATGCCAGTTTTCATTGGCGCATTTGCCAAACACTTCGTTGTTTTTTTCCTTACTCCAATTGGGATTATAGAGCTTATGAGCAGCGTTAAAATGTTCAATTCTTGTTAAGTAAACCATGCTTTACTTTTTGTTTCCTCACAGCGTTGGGCGGAAGAAATAATGAGCGGCAAAGGTAAGGCCATCAGCTTTAACAATGTTGTGCGATATTTGCCAAAATGGGAAAAAATATACTGGTAGTTGCAGCAACAGCAAAGGAAATTAATCCTTTTATTGAGTTGACAAGAACAGGAGGCATCAATAATGCAGACATACTTATTTCCGGTATCGGGCTCACCGCAAGCACTTATCATTTAGCCAAACAACTCGCTTTAAAAAAATACGACCTGGTGATACAAGCCGGGGTTGCCGGTTGTTTTGATCTTAAAATTCCATTAGGAGCAGTTGTAGCAGTAAAACAAGATGTGATTGCAGATCAAAGTGTAATTGAGTTGCAAAAACTAAAAACTCTTTTTGATCTAAACCTGGTGCCACAGGATCAATACCCATACAAAAAAGGGTGGTTGATAAATACAAATAAAGAGGTTTTGAAAAAAACTAAACTAAAAATTGTAAAAGGAATTTCTGTCAACCAGATCAGTACTTCAAAACAAATGATAAAATTCTATCGTGACGTGTTTGATCCGGTAACTGAATCAATGGAAGGCGCCGCACTTCATTATGTTTGTTTAATTGAAAAAATTCCATTTGTACAGATCAGGAGTATCTCAAATTATATTGGCGAAAGAAATAAGAAGAAGTGGGACATGATGGACTCTATTGCCAATTTAAATGACACTCTCATTAAAATAATTAATAATTATTAATTAGGGATTACTAATTTCTTACTAATGAAACTAACTCTTGGATTTTCGCCTTGTCCTAACGACACCTTCATCTTCGGTGCATTGGTAAATAAAAAGATCGATACAGAAGGTCTGGAGTTTGATGTAGTGCTTGAAGATGTAGAGACACTAAACAAATGGTCATTTAAAGAGAAACTCGATATAACAAAACTTAGCTATCCCGCCTTTTTTCAAAATCTTGATAAATATATTTTACTTAATTCAGGAGCTGCGCTGGGTAAAGGAGTTGGCCCATTGTTAATTTCAAAACAGAACATTCAACATTCAGCTTTTAACTTTCAACAAGCCACAATTGCATTACCCGGAAAGAACACAACAGCGAATCTTTTATTTTCCTTTGCATATCCGGAAGCAAAGAATAAAAAGCACATGATATTTTCAGAGATCGAAGAATCAGTATTAAAAGAACAAACAGAGCTGGGCGTTATCATCCATGAAAATCGTTTTACCTATCAACAAAAAGGGTTGCATAAAGTAACTGATCTTGGTGAATACTGGGAAGAAAAAATGAAAGCGCCGATTCCCTTAGGCGGCATTGCTGTTAAAAGATCAATAGAAAAAGAAACAAGTTTAAAAATAGACAGGCTGATAAGAAAGACTATTGAATTTGCATTTAGTAATTATCCATTAATTACTGATTATGTAAAGCAACACTCGCAGGAAATGAGCGAAGATGTAATGCGGCAGCATATCGAACTTTATGTAAATAATTTTTCGATGGATCTTGGTAATGATGGAAAACAGGCAATAGAAACTTTGTATAAAATAGCAGCGACACAATTACCCGTTAGTTCTGTCCAATCATCAAGTGAGTTATTCCTTTCATAAAGTAGGTTTATTCGTTATTCAGTTATGGATTTCTTTTGCTCTTGAATCATCGTTTTTGTCGTTTCGTTAACACAAGAGGTTATGTATTGATACGTTATTTGTAGGTCGAATCCTAAACCACACACCAACATGAGAAAGCCTTTCCTATTACTTACGCTGCTTTTTATCACTTTTCTTATAAAAGCTCAGAATAATAATCAACCCGTTCACAGGCTTAAAGTATTTATTGATTGTAATAATACCTCGTGCGACCAGACTTTTATAAAAACGGAAATCAATATTGTTGATTTTTTACTTGATAACCAAGCGGCAGATCTGCATATATTGATAACTGAACAGGAAACCGGTGGGGGCGGGAGCCAGTACCAACTTATTTTCTTTGGACAAAATAAGTTCAAGCAAATGACAGATACTTTACGATTTAATACGGATGCTAATGCAACTGATTTTGAAGAAAGAGATCTGTTGATCAAATATCTGAAGTTGGGTCTAACCCCTTATATCGTTAAAGCTGGCAATGGAAAGGACATAGCAATTGAAATGAAAACAAAAACGGATGAAAAAAAGAAAGATACTTCAGGTATTACCAAAGACCCCTGGAATTATTGGGTGTTTCGTGCAGGAGCAAATGGGAATATAAGTGCTGACGAAGTTTATAAGACTTCCCGTGTGGGAGCAAATTTTGCAGCAAATCGTGTAACAGAAGAATTGAAAGTAGGCTTTGAAGCATATGGTAACAAAAACAGGGATAGTTATTACCTGGAAGATAGTACAACGAAACAAAAGATAGTAAACAAAAATGAGAGCTATAATTTTCAACACTATCTCATAAAAAGCATTAATGAACATTGGTCATATGGATACCAGGTAGAATTATCCCGCAGTAGCTTTTCAAATAATAAAGGAAGATTACTTTTTCGTACAGGGTTTGAATATGACATTTATCCATACAAAGAAGTGAATACAAAATTTTTCACCTTGTCTTATACTGTTGACGCAAGGCGAAACTCATATTTTGATACAACCCTGTATGATAAGCTTAAGGAAACTCTTTATGGACAGAGTATAGAAGCCAATCTATCTTTCAAGCAAAAATGGGGCACTATAGAATTTGGAGTAGATTATCATAATTATTTCCATGATTGGAAATATTTGAATCTTAGTGTAAATGGAGAAGTGGACATACGCATAACCGGTGGCTTATCCTTTAATTTCTATTCCTATGCGGAACTAAGTCGGGATCAAATTTATTTACCCAAAGAAGAAGCCGATGTCACAGAAGTCCTTACCCGTCGGAGACAAATCGCTTCGGGTTATAGTTTCTATACTAGTTTTGGTCTTAACTATCGTTTCGGATCCAAGCTGAATAATTTTGTAAATCCGAGATTTGACTAATTGTTTAGTCCAGTTCGGTAAATATTTTGCTACTGATCGTATTCTTATAGATCTTACTCCGACATTCTTTTACCCATCTTATGCCTGTAGTAGCGTTCGTGAGAAAAACCTCATCTGCCTGAAGCAAGATCTCCTGGGTAAGAATAGCTTCTTGCATTAGATGATCAGAATTCCGTATTGCCAGTTCTAAAATTTTTTTTCTCATCACCCCTGCAACACAACCTTCAATTAAGGGAGGGGTAAAGACGTTATTATCTTTTACCCAAAAAACAGTGGCAATTGTTGAATCACAGATCCGGTCATGCTGGTTTAGTATTAAAGCATCGTTCAGTTTATTTTCTTTGGCCCAAATAGCAGCCATTACATAAGGAAGATAATTGGCAGATTTAAGATTTGAAAAAACATCAATGCTTTTTCTTGCGTCTGGAAAAATATCAATAACCAATCCATTTTCATTTAGGGCCTTTTGCTCCAATGGCCAGCATTCAATTAAATAAGAAAATTTATTGTCGCAATCATAAAGCCCGCCATTTCCTCTTGATACTGACAGGCGGATCCTCGCAGACCTCTCACATTCATTCTTTTTACTCAGTTCTTTAATTTCATTTTCAATCTTCTGCCTTGTAAAATTAACAGGGGTATGAATTTTTAAAACATCTAAACCCAAAAACAATCTTTCAAAATGGTAGTCCTCCAATAAAATATTTCCTTTTATCAATTTCATAGTTTCAAAAAGTCCATCGCCATACCGGTAACTCCTATCGTCTTTAGATAGAACTATTTCATCATCCGCAAAAAACCTTCCGTTATAATTAAAATATTTTTTCATTTTTTCAATGACCAATACTCAGGTAGCCGCAAAGTAATACTGAAATAAAACTAATTGCAATAAAAATTTTCAGGCATAATTGCAAAAGTGTGGTATGGATTTTTTTCTTTGCTTTTATCCTGTGATAATGATAAACATGGTTTTTATGTTTTTCTTCATCAGAATGATGTTTTGTTTTTGGCTGATCCTCATTATGACCACCATTCTTTTCTTTTTCCTTTCTATTACCTAAAGGGATCGTAAGATCAATATTATTTGTCTGTTTAGAATACCCTTCATCAACCACCTGTTGTTGGGTGCTGAAGGATATCCTTTTTGACTTGTGTATAGCTTCACTTGAGCTAATTGGAGCCAACATAAAAGAGCAGATCATGATGGCTGCTAGACTGATGCGGAAGGTTTTTTGAGGTGTCATAGCGGTTATTTTTATACCACAATTTTGCCTCACACATGCCCCTGGAACAAGGTAGCATGTACGCAAAAAAAATATTGGGAATTAGTACGTTAGCATAACTATTCGCTAAGCGTATCATCTCGTATAAACATGACAACGTACTAACATGTAATTGCTGAAAGACGCCTGCGTAGAAACTCCTTTTCTTTAGAATGCGTACTTGTACGCTGGTTTTTGGAACAAGGCTGTTTGATATTTGAGGTGTAATAATTAAATTAGATGAATATCTCCCCTGTTGAAGCTTACCCCATCCACTATTTATTCACCTAAAAATTATTTTTTATGAAACGGAGTCAATTCCTCATCTTAGTTGCCTTACTGTTAATTATTATTATTATTTCTCTTTATTGCTGTTGGTGGAGAAAAAGTGGAGAGGACAAATCTGGAGATAAAAAACCGGGAGCGGTTACAACTCTTACTTCCCCATTGACAGGCACCCTTCACAGGTTAGTATTGAAAAAAAGTCAATATGAAACAATAAAAGGTGCTGGAGCAGATAAAGCAAAAAAACTAGTATTTGTTTTCTATTTCGACGATGCATTTTCAAACTACCCAACATTAGCAGCATTTGCATCAAAAAACAATCACTTTACTTGGTACAAAGATTCTGTAATGCTTGCGCCAACTGGAAATGGATATTTACCATTGCCAGACGTCAAATTTTTAGGCAATCAAGAAATACAAATAAATGCGATTGATGATTACCTGGAGGAGATTTTTGGTCATAACAATCCACAACCTTATAATCACCTTTTGTTTACACCCGAAGTTGATGCAACTACTAAATTCATACGCTATAAAATATCAGTAGTTTGCATACCCAATCCATGCCCAACTCCTTTGGCAGAACCTGCCACGAATCCATCCCCACCTAAAAATGGAGAATAAAAGTGAATACAGTCTTAGGTAAAATATTAGATTGGTCAGAGGTATGGGCTTTGCTTATACCTCTGATCATTGTTTTGAAATATAGAAATCAACCATCTCGTCTTAAGCCTGTAAAAATTTATATATGGTTATCATTTTTTATTTTCCTATTTGCTGATATTATTATGGAGTTTAAAAAGCCATGGCATTTTCCTTCATGGCTCCGTACAAACAATTATTTATATAATGCCCATGCGATAATCCAACTTTTTTTATTCATTTGGTTTTTTAATCTATTAGTTCAACCTTTTTTAAAAACCGCCAAACGTGTGATTCCTCTATTAGCTTGTATTTTCATAATAATCAATTTTTTATTTTTTGAAGATTTTTTTGAAAGGATGCGTCTCAGTAGTTTAATGCTAGCTGTAGCTGCAGGCATTCTTTTATTTTATTGTTTGCAATACTATTTATATTTATTGATGGATGAGCAAATAAGAGTAATTCGTAAAGTGCCTGGTTTTTGGATAGTAACTGGACTTTCAGTATACGTTGTAATTAATTTTTTTATTTTTCTTTTTTATGAAGCATTAATAGTTAACAACATGGATTTTGCTGTAGAGGTATGGAATATTCATAATTTGACATTTATCATTTTTTGCATCTGTATGTCAATAGAATTTTATAAGGGACAATCTTATGGGTACTGACATTAAATTTCTTGTAATCGTTGGCATATTGGTGATGTTGTCTTTAATGGTAAGTTTTCTTATCATTCTCGTTATTCATCAGCGAAAAAAGCTCCGCTTTCAAAGTGATTTAAAGGAATTACAAGAACAGCAAAAAAACCAATTGATTGAAGCAGCTGTAAAAAGTGAAGAAGGTGAAAGACACAGGATAGCAGAACAATTGCATGATGAGGTCGGAGCCATATTATCCTCTACTCGACTTCATTTTTCAAACATTAAAGAAGCCTCATTGGATACAGCAGATAAGCAATTATATGAAAAATCGAAATTTCTTTTAAATGAAGCAATCCAACAAGTAAGGAGTATTTCACATAATCTTCACAGCGCATTGCTAAAAGAGTTTGGCTTAAATGAGGCGATTCGTCATTTTTTCGAAAAAACGGTAAAAAGTCAATTAATAAAAGTAGAAGTAAATTTGGATGATAATTACTTGATTCAAAATCCTCAAACTGATATTGGGGTTTACAGAATTTTTCAGGAATTGATCAACAATATTCTCAAACATGCGAAAGCGGATTCTATCAAAGTAAACTCTGCATGCGATTATAACACTTACAGTCTTGAGATCAAATATAATGGCGTAGGTCTTAGCCAAGAACAGTTTGAACAATTGAGATATAAGCCGGAGGGATTAGGCTTAAAAAATATAATGAATCGGATTATTTTACTTAAAGGCAGTATCTTTTATGAAAAATCTGAAATAGACAACTCAATCACATTAAAAGTACCGATAGTACAGTAAACATGAAAAAGATAAAAATTGCGATTGCTGACGATTATAAAATTTTTCGTGAAGGTTTAAAAATAAGCTTTTCGTTAGATCCAAATCTTTCTGTAATTCATGAAGCTGATAATGGCGAGGATTTGATTGCTAATATTGAAAAGGAAAAGCCAGATGTAATAATAATGGATTTGAAAATGCCAATTATGGATGGAATGGAGGCTACACAAGTACTCAGAAAAAAGTATACTGACATTAAAATATTAGTTGTATCAATGTATGACGATGATAAATTTATAATTCATTTAATGGAGATCGGCGCAAGCGGATATTTGCTCAAAAACGCTGAACCAGAGGAGATCTTAAAAGCGATTTATGCTGTTTGTGAAAATGGCTATTATTTTAATGATCTTGTAAACAAGGCCTTGCTAAAAAAACTTGTCTTGAAAAACAGTATTAAGCCTTCTTTTAAAGAAAACATTGAATTAACAGAACGGGAACTTGAGGTGTTAACCTTACTTTGTGAAGAAAAAACTTCATCGGAAATAGGGAAACAGATTTTTTTAAGTCCCCGTTCTGTCGAAGGTATTCGGCAAAGGCTGATTGAAAAAGTTGGGGTTAGAAATATTGCTGGGTTGGTCATGTTTGCTGTGAAAAACGGATTGACACAATAGTTAGCTTTATAATATACCTTTTATGGTCCGACAAATCACTCTAATGCAATTCTGGATTCAGATTGCATTAGCACCGTTAATTCTATTACAGATCCAAGGATGTCAATCAGGGCCAAAAATTTTCACTTATACCTTTCCGGGTAATGAGAAAAAAGAATTTCAGTTTTATTATGATTCAATTGGAGTAGTGTTGCAAGACAATGCAAATTCTGACAGTTTGAAACAAAGAATGCAAGTAAATGGTTTCACATTTGCCAGGCAATTGACTGAAGAAATTTTGATTTTTTTTGCAAATAAAAAAATCAATACTACAGAAAAAAAATTATTGTCATTATTAAAAAACCTATCTGCACAAAATAAAGATGTGATAGAATCTTCTGGTATATTGATCCGGAATCAAAAATATCCCGACCCATTCCTAGTAAACCAGGAAATATATCTTGAGTTTAAACCGGGCCTGCCTGAAACAATTAAAAACAATTTTATACAAACTCATAATTTAAGAGTAATTCACATTAATACTATTAAGAATTATAAATATCTCGTTGAATCAAAAGGAGAAGGCAATAAAAAGATATTTGACCAAGTGAATGATCTCATGGATACTTCAATCGTGGCATATGTCGAGCCCAATTTTATAATGCCAATACGATTCCTTTCAGATCCTTTAACTGATTATCAGTGGCATCTTAATAATACTGACTCAAATAATGGGAGTGCAGATATTGACGCTGACATTGATGTTGATAAAGCATGGGGGTTTATCCCGGAAAATTCAGGAACAGTAATTGCCATTATTGATAATGGGTTTCAAATGGATCATCCTAACTTAAGAGATAATATACTTACGGAATATGCATGGGATTTTTCTAATTGTGATGCTGATGATAATGGTAATTGTGGCGATCCGATTCCTGATATTTCAAAACACGGAACAGCTGTTACAGGGCTTGCTGCTGGTAGCCATTTTGACGATAATGCCACTAGCGGAGTGTGTAAGAATTGTAAAATAATTCCTATTGACATGGGGATTCACTCATACACAATAGCATACGCTTTTGATTATGCTGTTAATAAAGGAGCAAAAATAATTTCATGTAGTTTTTCGTATCCTATTGGTTATAGCCCTGACCGTGCTATAAAGGAAGCTTATGAGGCGGGAGTTGTAATTTTTGCAGCAGCAAATGATAACAGTGGAAATAATTGTTCAACCGAGCTTCCCGGATTAAATAATTGGATAATAGCAGTCTCAAGCAGTAACAACTATGATAAAAACGGCGGTCACGGTGTTGGTACGTGTATTGACATCCTCGCTCCAAGCTATAATGTCTCAGGCACTGGAAGTTTAGGTATGTTAACTACCGATCTTACAGGCGTAGATGGTTACAACCCATCGAATCCCGGCAGCTGTGGTTTTCCTATCACAGTTAATCAAGATTACACACCTTGCTTTGATGGCACTTCAGCAGCCACGCCTGTTGTTTCAGGAACTGCAGGACTAGTGTTATCAGTTGATCCATCCATTACACCAATACAAATGCAATATTTATTACAAGATTGTGCTGACAAAATAGATCCTGACATTGGAAATTACAATCCATCAAATGGCTATAGCTTATCAGCATCAGGCAATCCTCCAAATGGCTATGGCAGATTGAATGCATTTGAAGCGGTACGAATTGCATCTCCTAGAGGTGATTTAGGGGGGTTAAATGGTGTGGATATTTTTATCCGTGATAATGATTTGGATTGGGGAAACACTGAACAACCCAGTAATAGAAAGTTTACCTATCCACGTACGTTCAATCCTCATTGGAAAAGCCCGGATATCAAAATTGATGCATTAGCTGATGCAACACCAGCAGTAATACCTAATACAAGTAAAAAGTTTGAAAGCTTCATTACCGAAAATCCGATAGCTAACAAACTAAATAAAGTGTATATCCGTGTAAGGAATCGAGGCTATAATCCAGCCAACAATGTAACAATAAAATTATATTGGGTATATGGCGGTACATCGTTACCAGCTTTATGGTTCGGCTTTCCGGCAGGCTTCACAACTGATCCAAACTGGAAAAGCCTGGGATCTATTACGATGCCAGAAGTACCCTATTCCGGTAGCTCACTGGCTCTAAAAGAAACAGCTGCAGGTGTAAGTTTAGATGATGCCAAAATAGTTTCATTTGATTTTACTCCTCCTGATCCAAGTATAAATCCAGTAAATCATTACTGTCTTTTGGCCATGATTAGTTGCGATAAAGATCCATTGGTTTCTAACGGCGATAACGATCTAGATTTAGTAACTCCCTATTTTAATAATATTTCACATAAAAATTTTCAAGTAGAACCAAACACTGATGCTACTACAACAAGTGCATTGTATTCATATAATCCTTATAATACTTATGTAAAAACAAAAATTACCATTGACGACCCAAAACAAATCTTGAATAAAATTTCACCAATATTTGCAGACTGTACTTTCATTATGAAACCAAAAGAAAGAGTTTTATTTACATATACTATAAAAAAAGTAAACTTGAAATCGCCGACTGAACTTACTTTTATTCAGGAGATGATCGTGGATGAAAAAAAGAAAAGAAAATCAAAAGGTGGATATACCATTTATTTCTCTCAATAAAAAATGCCACCTTCTGGTGGCATTAAATAAATATTTATATTCTTATTACTGTTCTACGATCCCTGCTTTTACCGCATACATCACCAACCCGGCCATACTCTTTGTTCCAGTCTTAGTTTTTAATTTGTCGCGGATAGCTTCAACGGTGCGGGGGCTAAGGTCAACTATATCTGCAATTTCTTTGGTGCTTTTCTCTTCACACATCAGGCGTAGGATAGTGATCTCTTTTTCATTTAGATGAACTTCTGCAGGTTTGTGAGCATCAGCGAAAGTTTTATTACGCAAGCCACTTAACAATGCCTTATTCGTAAGATCATTAAAGAAAAATTCATTCTCATATACCTGCTTGATCGCTTCGTAAATTTTTTCAGCGCCGCTTTCCTTTGTCAGGTAGCTGTTAGCACCTATCTCCATCATGCGGCTGATCATCGAATGATCATTGTGCATGCTGAGCATGATCACTTTCACGCCGGGGTATAATTTTTTTATTTCTGGTAAAGTTGCAAGACCATCCATGATAGGCATTGATATATCAAGAAGTACAACATCGGGCTGAATATGCTTTAATAAATTAAGCATCTGCATGCCATTCTCAGCTTCAGCTACCATGTGTATGTCCTTATGCGCAGTCAAAGATGCTTTCACACCGGAACGGAAGAGTGTGTGATCATCAGCAATAGCCACCTTAATTACATGGCTTGTTGTTTCTGGGTTTTTCATGAAATGATTGGTTTTAA
>JBIOVR010000519.1:0-9222 GCA_044867875.1 Chitinophagaceae bacterium | reverse complement strand
GCCATTGCCATGCTAAGCCCGGATGATGCTGAGATCATAACCTTGTTTTATAAAGCTGAGCAAAATCTTGAAGAGATAAGCAGGATACTCCGGGTTGAAACAAATACGGCAAAGGTGAGATTACACCGGGCAAGAACAAGATTGAAAGAAAAAATGGAAAAAAACTTTAGTGAAGAAGTAAAAAATATTTATTAAACTGTGTTTTATGAACCAGGAACAAAATATCGAGCAACAACTGTGGGCTTATATTGACGGGGTTTCTTCTAAAGAAGAAATATCTTCTGTTGAAAGATTGTTGCAAAACAATCTTGAGTGGAAAAACAAATACCACGAGTTAATAGAGATCCATCAATTAATGAATGCTGCCGAATTGGAACATCCCTCCATGCGTTTTACAAAAAATGTAATGGAAAAGATCGCTCAATATCATATTGCGCCGGCGACTAAAAATTATATCAATAAAAAAATCATTTGGGGTATTGCCGGTTTTTTCTTCACACTAATTGGCGTTTTTCTTATTTATGGATTTTCACAGGTTGAATGGACATCAGGAACTGATTCAAAATATTCAATAGACCTTTCACGTCTTTCGCAAGTTGACTATAGCAAGATATTCAACAACAATTTTGTAAATGGATTTATGATGTTGAATGTATTGCTCGGCCTTGTATTACTTGACAGGGTACTTGCTAACAAAAGAAAAAAGTTTCAGAAACAAGCCTGACCACAGCTTATTAGAACATAAAATCAAACCGACTTTGTTAAAGTTGATTAGTGATATTTCATCACTAAGTCCGGTATGCCCTTCCTGTTTCCAGGAGGGGCTTTATATTAAGTTACTTTTGAAGTTCCTCTGCCATAGCAAAAGCAGTGGCAGCTTGCTTATTATCATTCAAAATCGTATAAACATTCCCGAGGTTTAAAAAATAGTTAGGTTCTTTAGAATTGATCTTTATCGCCTGGCTGTAAAGTTCCAAAGCTGTTTTATAATCATTTCGTTTTGTATGATAAAATATCCCGGTTAAATTTAAATAGCGGTCATCATTAGGTTCGATCTTTAAACTTTTTAAATAAGCATCTTCCGCTTGATCAATTTGTCCATAGTCATCATAGGCCAGACCAAGATTTTGATAGTAAAGAGCAGATTGCGGATTTAATTCAATTGCTTTTAAATAACTCGTTATCGCCTTTTCCAATTGGTTCGTTCTGTAATAAAGCACTCCCAGGAGATTATAAGTCTCCTCATTGGTCGGATCCATCTTTAATATCGTTAGATATGTTTCTTCCAGTTCTTCATTTTTACCAAGACTTTCATAAGCGATCGCTAAATTTTTATGATAAAGTATGTTATTCGAATTTAACGCTAACGCATCTTTATATTTTTCAACGGCTTTTTCAATTTGATTTGTCCTGTAATACAATACTCCCAAAAAATTATGAATGTCATCATTATTTGAATCCTTTTTTAATATCGTGAGATATATTTCTTCTGCTTCTTCATTTTTACCAAGTCCCTCATAGGCAATCGCCAAATTTTTATAAAAAAGTATATTATCCGGATCTAGGGCTAACGCATCCTTATATTTTTTAATAGCTTTTTCAAATTGATTCGTTCTGAAATAAAATACGCCCAAATTATTATGAAAATTGGCATTGTGATGTTCAATGTTTAATAAATTAAGATAAGCTTCCTCCGCTTCTTCATTTTTATTAAGTCGTTCATAAGCAATTCCGATATTTTGAAAATATAATGAGGAATTAGGATTTATTTCGATCGCCTTTTTACATAATTCAATTGCTTTTTCATACTGATTATTTCTAAAAAGGAATTCGGCATAAACAGAATAAGATTGATCATCATGTGGTGCCTTCTCAATCGATCTTTCGTATGCCTCCACAGCGTTTTCATTGTCCCCAGTAATTTCATAAGCTAATGCAAGGTTTTGATAAAAGATACTCTCCGAAGGGGATAGTTCGATCGCTCTATTATAATAAGATATTGCTTTTTTAGCATCTTCTTTAGTTCCTCGTCTGTAGTATACTACACCGATCCTATTAATGATGTCTGCATGGTCAGGGTTTTCTTTTACCAGTTCATTATATATACTAAGCGCTTTTTCAGCATCATTCATTTTTTCATACAATGCACCAAGGTATTTTTTATATAAAATATTGCCGGGATCTTCTTCACAACACTGTAACAAGTTTTGCAAAGCTTCCTGGTAATGGGCTTCACCCATTGAGTACTGTACGGATGCGAGCAAGGACCTTACACCATGATCCGCTTTATTTTCTGCGAGTATGTCCAAATAAATATCAACAGCTTTTTCCGGCTCTTTGTTTGCTTCGTATGCCAAAGCTAAATTCGTTTTATACAACTGTACATCTTTTTCTCTTTCTATGGCTTTTAGATAAAATTTAATAGCATGAGCATGTTTTAAATATATATAATGAAAATATCCAAGTCTGTTAAAATAAACACCTGTTACTTTTTCAATTTCTGATGCTTTTATATATGCCTGCTCAGCTTCCTGCAACATTTGCTTTTGCTCATAAGCCAGTCCCAGGTTTTCATATAGCACCGCATTTTCAGTTTCTAGCCCAATCGCTCTTTGATAATATTCAATTGCCTTGTCTGTATCATCATTTTGATTTCTTTTATAATAAAGAATGCCAAGCCTGTTACAGGTTTCGCTTTCTTCCTTATGTCTCAGCGCTTCGAGGTAATACTCTTCTGCTTTTTCAACATCTTTTATCCCTTCATATGCCAGGCCGAGGTTTTCATAGTAAACATTGTTATCGTGATTTATTTCTATTGCCTTTTGATAATAGGGTATTGATTCCCCGATCTTACCAATATTATAAAAATGTACACCGAGTTTATTGGCCACCAGGTCATTCTTTGGATTTTTGGAAAATTGCCGGATGAGAACATCTTCTTTTTCTTTTAAACTTTCTTTATCGCCCAGCTTATCGATTGCATCGATCATGTTATCGTAATAGATGTTTTCATTTTCCCGGATATCAATTGCTTTTTGATAATATTTTTTTGCTTGCAGATAATCTTTCTTTTGATCAAAATACATCTTACCAACTGCGTTATAAGATTTGTCGGCCCATTCTGGCCGTATCGCAATACATTTTTGGTGTTCTGATATTGCCTCATTAAATTTTCCTGTTTGTTCATATACCCATGCTAAACCCCAATGCACATCGTAATAATCGGGAATGGTTCCCAGTATTTTTTTCAGGATCTCTGCAGCTTCTTCATATTTCTTTTGATATCCTTTAGTATATGCAAGGTCAATTTTAGCAATAGTATATTCTGGCTTTAACTCGACTGCTTTTTGATAATACATTTCTGAAGTGGAATAATCACCAGCTACAGAATAGGAATAACCGGAGTCACGATAAATATTATAAAGCATGTTCTCATACTTATCAGATGGAAGAAGCAGCTCGCATTTATAGATCAGTTCAGGGATCAAACTAAGCTTCTCTGCTTCAGCATCCCACTGTCCATATAATTGTATCAGTTTGGAATAAGCATCGGTATTTGTGAAATCATATTTTATTGCATTGCGATACCATTGCTCCGCGATCGCATAATCACCTTTCTCCTTATGACAAACTCCAATTTGTCCATAGCTCTCGACATCTGTTGGATCCATTTTCAACGCGTTTTCAAAATGCTTTATCGCTTTACTATAGTCCTGGAGCTTTATGTAATAGTTGCCCCATCCTTTTTCTACCATGTTATTAGTTGGATCTATTTTACTGGCTTCCTCAAAATATTTTATGGATCCTTCAAAATCAGGATACCAAAAAAGTTGTATATAGCCAATATTCACCAGCATTGAACTTCTTTGAAAAGTTGAAAGTTGTGGATCTTTTGAAAGTTCTTTTACATACGGAAATACATCCGCCCATCTGCCATCCATTATCAGATCGTTCATTTGCCTGCATTTTTCAACTGTTTTCTTTTGTTCTGTTGTAAAAGGAAAATCATGCAGACACAAAGGATTAAATACAGATCCTGAAAGATAAACTATGGCATCAATGTATTCATTGAACCATGTTTTGTAATCAAATTTATTTTGCAAACTTTTTTTAATGTTCTCCAAATGCTCTTCAAAATATTTTTGTCGCAGCGGCACAAAAATTTTCAGGATATTTTCTTTATCAAATCGAAAACGATCGAGCTCTAAACCGTTCCAGGCTTTATATGGTTCACTTTGTTTAGCAACCAGGTTTGTTTTTATTTTTTCAAGCAATTCAGTAATAACAAACATGTCATTGACGGGATCAAGAGCTGCCTGGTGATAAGCATTAGCAATTAATTTTGATATAGATTCTTTGTCAAAATTCATTTCGAAAACAGTTAGTTTAAGGATGCTTTTCCCGGTAACTGAGGGTTTAATTCTGCCTTGACCTGGTCGGAAGAAACATTTTTATTGCCAATGGCGGCATCTTCTTTATAGGTGTCGAGCTTGCCGCCGCACCGGTTCAATGTGCAGATCTCTTTATCGGATTTTACATTTTTCCAGAGCGTTTTACACTTAAGACATATTTTGTTTACAATCTGTTTTTCTGTTGTGCTTGAAACTTTTTCAGGCATCAATCTTATTGGCTGAATTGTACTGATAAAAAGTAAAGGCGTTCCAAATGTGTTATTATCATAATACTCATTCATCTTCCTTTTTTCACCGTTTCTTCTTATTCCACAACCCAGGAATTGCCGTCCCCTTGTTACGGCTCTTGCAACATCCTCCCCATTTAGCAACGAAGTATAGAACTGTTCAATAAAATCAATTGATACGTCTTCACGTACAATATTCTGCATGGCGACTATTGCCGGAATGTTATTCATGGCAAGAGTATAAGCAAGTCCTCCGGGGTCTTCTGTATTGGCATTGCAAACCTGCCCGCTTTCACAAGCCTGCAAAATTATTAATTGTGGTTTCTGTATGTTGGTATTCTGACTAAATATTGCAGCAAATTCTTTATCACTTATCCAGGCCAGGTTTTGATTTTCGTCTGAAAAGGCTATCATGGATTCCTTATCTTTTGCTTGCGCATGACCATAAAAATGTAAGACGTATGGCTCACCGTTGAACGGAGTTATAACGTCAGCCAGTTCGCTTTCAAAATTTCTGAAATCAGGTTTTTCATCTTCCCTTTCGTTCGTATTTATCAGGTTTCCGAATTTTTGATTGAGGCGATTAAAACATTTACTTAGCTCATCAGTATCTAATGGCAGTCTCCCTTCAGGCTGATTTCGTGGATTTGAGACGATCAAAGCAACATTCAGTTTTTGATCAGGCTTTGGAGTGAAAGAAATTTTATTTTCCTTTACTATTCTTATCAGGTCAAAACGCTGATTGCTGTCTGCTGCGAGATACAATTCTGATATATCCCTATCTACATCCTCAACCAGCATATACTCCCATGGCAACTCCGGAATATCCCCGGTTAGATCTTTGAAATGAAGATATATTCTGCAATAGGTATCGGGGCTATCTCTTACTTCAGCTAATTCATCAAGAAAGAATTTTTTTACAAGTGGATCAAAAAAAAGAACCTTAAACAAAGTTTTTCCTAAAATCTCATAATCATTCTTTTCAAAAGCTGAAACCACCCTGAACTTATTCAACACTTTATGGAATATCTTGGCAATACTCAATTCTAGTTTTATGACCTCCCGGTTTATGTTTCCCGTTTCCGGGGAACCAACAGAACGTGTGATCCCAATCTTATCAGGTTGTACAATTATTCGTAGCTCCTTTACATTCATAAATTAAACCCTATTTCATTTTTAAAATATCAACAGCCATTGAATCCATATCTTTTTCCCATTTGTCTTTTTTAACAGGTTGTTCAGGTACCTCATGTGCACCAAGCTCTTCTTTATCTTTTCTTATTTCTTTTAATTCGGCCTTATATGTTTCAATTAATGTTTTTACCTGTTCACGTATCAGATCAGGACTAAGCCTCATATTAGCATGCAATGCAAAAAACTTTGCTTTGATGAGTTCCCATTGTTCTTCTGATATTTTTGTAAGCGGCATCGCAAAGCCAAGCAATTCCTGCCATTGAGGATAGAATGGCAATTGGTCAATATCTGACCTGTTATTTGTTGCCAATACACTGTATAGTACATAATCGGCATCACGATAAGGATCAGATTCTTCCATTGTAGTACCATAATAAAGCTCGCCATTTCCTTTAACAAAAAATTTCTTTCCTTCATACTCCATATCATCACTAATTTCTATTTCTGACTTATTTATTAAAACAAAATATCCAGGCTTAAAATCATCACGGGCATTTATCATCAGTGTTTTTCTATGACCGATCAATCCTGATACTTCTTTTTTGTCAAACAATGTGTCAATCCCATCTAATACAAGTTTCGAAACTTTTAGGTAGCTATTGACCATATTTACAAAACCGCCGGTGTAAGTTGAAGCAGCTGACTCCACCAGCTTCAGCACATCTCTTAAATAATCTTTCTTTTCAAGCTTTGCCAATACAACTGTAAGAGTAAAAGGATCGCCTTTAAAAGGATGCGTGCCGGCCACAGTAGTGTTCCTGATAACATATCCATTATTAGTTACTAATTCTTCATTAAGGCTTTTTTGTATAAGGTGTGGCCCAACTACAAATGGGATCTCTACTTTTTTATTATCATAAACAAATTCAGAAGCGATAAAAACAACAGGATCATATCTTCTAAACCATTCGCGGTCCTGGTGTAAAAACAATTCATTAACTCTTACCGTGAAATAATTTTTATCAGGATAAAAAGAATCGTTCAGATCCTTTGCTCTTTCTACTTGTTCCGGTTTAAACTCAATTATTGAAGGCATAAATCTATCAGAGCCGGAAATTTTGGACCATAGATTTTTTAAGAATTCAGACATAGGTAAAAGTTTATTAGGTAGCGAGTTTAAATGTAGATCGTATAACCAGGGCGAGGAGTAGAGCCATGCTAACTTACACATTTTGAGACAAACGCCAATACCACTTTAAGGTTATTTGCATCATTGATATAAAATGAGCAATTTTAGCAAACTGATTAACTTTGTACCTAACAAAAGAACATGGAAATAAAAAAAAATATCCTTGAAACGATCGGAAATACGCCCCTGATAAAACTCAATAAGATCACCAAAGATTTTCCCTGCACGGTAGCAGCTAAAGTTGACTATTTTAATCCGGGCAACTCGATCAAAGATCGTATGGCGGTTAAGATGATCGAAGTCGCAGAAAAAGAAGGCAAACTAAAACCGGGGGGAACAATTATAGAATGTACAAGCGGAAATACAGGAATGGGTCTGGCTCTTGCAGCAATAGTAAAAGGGTATAAGTGCATTTTCACGACTACTGACAAACAGAGTAAAGAGAAGATGGATATACTGAAAGCTGTAGGTGCTGAAGTAATTGTTTGTCCAACAAATGTTGAACCAGATGATCCAAGAAGTTATTATTCGGTTGCAAGAAGACTGGCAAAAGAAATTCCAAATTCATTTCACGCAAATCAATACGATAACCTTGCTAATCGTTTAGCTCATTACGAAACTACAGGACCCGAAATATGGGAGCAAACCGATGGCAAGATCACACATCTAGTTTGCACTGCAGGTACCGGTGGTACTGTTACAGGCACAGCTATATTTTTAAAAGAAAAAAATCCGAACATACAAATATGGGCCATTGACGTATATGGTTCTTTGCTTACAAAATATTTCAGAACCGGTGAAGTGGATATGAATGAGGTGCATCCTTATATCAGCGAAGGCTTTGGTGAAGATTTTGTGCCCGAGAATTATGACATGAGTGTGATCGATCATTTTGAGCAGGTAACAGATAAAGATGGCGCCATCATGGCAAGACGTTTAGCAAAAGAAGAAGGAATTTTCTGCGGATACAGTGCAGGCAGTTGCATACAGGGATTAATGCAGCTAAAAGATCGCTTAAAAAAAGATGATCTTGTAGTTTGCATATTTCATGATCATGGTAGCAGGTATGTTGCTAAAGTGTACAACGATCAATGGATGATAGAACGTGGCTTTCTTGATGTAAAAACATTCAAGGATATTATCAGCAGTCGTACTGGTAAACAAAAACTGGTTACTGTTCAGCCAACACAAACAGTATCAGAAGCTGTTGACCTGATGAAAAAATTTGACATCGAGAATATCCCAGTCATGAATGGCAACGGACCTGTTGGAGCTATTAGCGAAAATGGTTTATTCAAAAAGATCTTTTCAAATCCCCATATAAAAAATGATACGATTGAAAAAGTAATGGAACCATCCTACCCTCTTGTTGAATTTAATACACCGGTTGAAAAGCTAAGCACCCTGATCAACAAAGAAAATGGTGCGGTACTGAGTAAAGATGAAGCTGGAAATTATCATATCGTCACAAAATATGATGTGATACAGGCATTGGGAAAGTAATTCAAAAGTAAAAAGTCAAAAGTCAAAAAAACTTCAAACACCACTTTTTGCTTCTTTATGAAGAACAAATATTCCATCTAACGTCTGTTCGTGAAAATGAGTTTATAAATCAATTATCTTGCGCCCCATTGAAAATTGCCTGCCGGGATTTTATCATGAAACAAAAAACAAATGAGTAAATACAAAGCCGGAGTTTTATTCGGCGAAGAACTAGAAGCACTTTACAATGATGCTAAGAAAAACCAGTTTGCATTACCTGCTGTAAATACGATCGGATCAAACACCATCAATGCCGTTCTTGAAACCGCCGCAAAAGTAAATTCACCTGTCATCATTCAGTTTTCAAATGGCGGTGCACAATTTATTGCTGGCAAGGGAATGCCCAACGATAAAATGCAGGCAAATATTTCCGGTGGTATTTCCGGTGCATTACATATTCATAACGTAGCAAAATATTATGGAGTACCCGTAATATTACACACAGATCATGCTGCCAAAAAATGGTTGCCATGGATCAGTGGGTTGATCGACGCAGGTGAACAATATTTCAAAGAAAAAAGACAACCACTTTTTAGTTCACATATGCTTGACCTGAGTGAAGAACCAATTGAAGAAAACATTCATACATCAGTTGAGTTTTTCAAACGGATGAAACCACTTGGGATGGGAATTGAAATTGAACTGGGTGTTACGGGTGGTGAAGAAGATGGAGTTGATAATAGTGACATAGAAAATTCAAAGCTTTATACTCAACCAG
>JBIOVR010000518.1:0-11479 GCA_044867875.1 Chitinophagaceae bacterium | reverse complement strand
CAGTGAACCATAAACCCCGGGTTTATGTAGAGATATTTCTACAGACTTTTCATTGCTATAGACATTAGACAATATTTCACGCAAAAAAAATCTCAATCATTTTCTGGCGATCGCATGGCATATCATTTGCCTCTATTTAAAAACTTCTAAATTTAAAAATACCAACTATGAAAAAGAAATGGATAGTGATCGTTGCTAGTGGGTTTTTACTGGCAGCATGTGGAGATAACAAAACTGATACTGCGTACAATGAGAAAACAACTGAGACCACGCCTACTACCGCACCCACTCCTGCAGTAACACCGGAATATAATCCACCGGATAATACCAGGGTGGCATTTCAAACTAAATATCCGAATGCCACAGATGTAAGTTGGTCTGCATATAAACCTTATGAAAGGATCAATTGGGAATGGACAGGATGGCCTTCTATGGATACTACTTATTATGCTGTCAACTATAAAGTAGATAACAGGAATTTTTGGTCATGGTGGGATAAAAATAATAACTGGATCGGATCATCATCAGTGATTGAAGATTCAACAATGCTTCCCGATCCTGTAAAGAAAACTATTAAAAACAGCTATGCTGGTTATAAAATAAAATCTATAGATGAAGAGAATGATAAAAACAGGACTGTCTATGAAATTAAACTGGAGAAAGGAGATGCTTATGCAAAGGTCTTAATTGATAAGAATGGAAAAATTTTGAAGAAGGATACTAAGGCTTAACGGGATAATTACTCTGCCTGGCCCGTACCCTGTTGTTAAACCCTAAAAATGTCTTATATACGCTCAGATAACCAATAAGTCCGATCGACCGGCCGCCTTCTGCGGCCGGTTCTCTTTTACCCCCTTCTAAAATAATTTTTTTATTGAGAATTTTTCAGGTCTCTTGAATCTTTAAAATGTTGAAGTGCCTGGTAAGACCAGTAGTACCTGTAGATATTGCTCACATACTGGACTGTTTCCCTTCCAATATGGCGTGCCGCCATGATCTCTACGTTATTAAACCATACATTTTCATTCAGTCCATGTTCTTTCGCCTCACGTCTTAATTTTCTCATATTGCCAGGTCCGCAGTTATAGGCCCCCAGTGCCATAAGATGCATATTCAAAGAATCTATTTGATCATTTTCAAAATAGCTATCAATTAAATAGCGCATATATTTTACACCTGCATGTATATTGTTCTCCGAATTTCTAACATTAGGAATACTGATTGGAGGACTTGCGGCTGTTTTAGGCAGAACCTGCATTACACCTACTGCGCCGGCATGACTCACAGTTTCCTGCTTAAGCTGTGATTCCTGGAATGCCTGGGCAGATAATAAGAGCCAGTCAAGAGAATATTTATCGCCGTATTTAATAAACATGGCTCTAAAATGATTTAGATCTGCCAATGCTTCCTTGCTTTGAAAGTTCCGTAACCTGGTTGTATTTTTTAGGTATTTATCATAGAGCATATTCCCCACCATTGACCCTTTCCTTATTTGCGGTATAAATTTGTTGACGGCAGCTTTTAACTTAGGTGAATTTTTTCTGAATGCCCATCCGTATGACACATTGGTTTCAACTGCAATTTTCGAGTACACCTTCATATCTGTATAAACACTGTTCCAAAGTTTTCCAAGATCCTCAGAAATTACGGTGAATGGAATCAATCCGTCATTTACCATTTCAAGAATATCTTCCGCTTCAAGATATGGGCCTGTGAATTCAATTTGCACAGGTTTAAGTCCAAGTTTTTGAAGTGAATCATTTAGCCTGTTTAATGAAAATTGATAGCTGCTGTTTTCGCGAACAAAAACTTGTTGACCGGCAAGATCTGTAATTGAGTTAATTGCTGGTGCTGAAGGTCCACCTACAACAATATCTTTTATACCTGTTACAGTTGGAGTTGAAAAATCGATTACCTCTTTACGTTCAGAAGTTATCGTAAACCCTGATGCGATCATATCTGCGTGGCCACTTGTTAATAATGGTACGATCTGTTCACGGCTTACAGGTATAAAGATCACACGTACTTTGGCTGGATCAAATTTCAATTGCCTGTTCAGCTCTTTCTCAAAAAGATTGAGCAGATCATAAGCAAGACCGTAGGTTTTCATTCCCTCTATGTAGTAATAAGTTTTGGAGTAGGGAACCAATACACGAATGTACCTCCTGGCAATCATGCTATCGAGATCACCAAATGCCGTATTTGCCAAACCCAATATCTCATTTTCAGAAGCCCAGTTAATATAAGAAATACTGTCACCTCTAATAGTGAGCCCGGATGTATCTTGCAAACTGGTTTTATTAGAATTGACTTTTTCGGAATTTTTATTTTTTGTTGTATCCTGACAGGAAAGATGGCAAACAGTTGCCATCAAAAAAATAAAAAAAAAGGTAAAACGCATTTTGTAGTATTAATAAGGTTAATGGTCCTATTTGTTTGCGTTAAACACAGAGTACTATTGTAAGTTATACCTTTTTGATTATATGTTCGCTATCATTTATTTCATGTGCAAAAGCTTTTCCCACAAAAACACAAAGAAAGATAAGACTATGATACTAAAATTTTCTCTCCTTTTCATTAACAGCGGCATATTACTTTCCGATACAAAATTTACTGAAAATATAATCAAGCTGGTCTTCATTTGTTATCTCTCCTGTTATTTCACCAAGATAATGAAGACCTCTACGAATATCCAATGCTAACAAGTCGCCAGCAAGTTTATTATCCAATCCGTTTTTTATATCAGTTAAAGATCTCGCTACTTCTTTTAAAGCATGATAATGACGGGCATTGGTAACAATAGTATCTTCTGATTGTATTTCACCAGAAATTACTTTATCAACCATTCTTTCTTTTAATACTTCAAGATGTTTGTGATCTTTTGCTGAAATAAAAACAATACTTTCTACTGAAGAAAACTTTTCTCGTATGCTCGTCTCATTATATTTATCAGATTTGTTTGCAATGAGCAAAAAATTAAGTTCTCTTTTTTTAAATTCAATATTCTGACTGGTTATCTCCTTTATCTCATCATCTACATCAAACAGGTATAATACGAGATCGGCTGTTTTTATTTTATCTAAACTTTTCTCCACCCCCATGCTTTCAATTATATCGCTTGTATGCTGGCGAATACCAGCGGTATCGATCAGGCGAAAAAGAATACCATCAATATTAATGATCTCTTCTATTGTATCTCTTGTAGTGCCGGGAATATCGCTTACAATGGCCCTGTCTTCCTGTAACAAAGCATTTAGTAATGTTGATTTACCGGCATTTGGCTTACCCACTATTGCCACGCTGACACCGTTTTTAATTACATTTCCAAGACGAAAAGAATTGATCAATTGATCAGTCAGCTTGCTTAATTCATTTATCAATTCATAAAATTGTTTCCTGTCTGCAAACTCAACATCCTCCTGGCTGAAATCAAGTTCCAATTCTATTAAAGCAGAAAACTTTAGCAATTGATCTCTTAGCTCTTTTAGTTTATTTGAAAAACCACCGCGAATATTATGCAAGGCTGTTTTTTGCGAAGCTTGTGTATTTGATGCTATCAGGTCAGCGACCGCTTCGGCCTCTGCAAGATCAAGTTTGCCTTTTAAAAATGCTCTTTGTGTAAACTCCCCGGGTTTTGCCAATCTTGCACCACGGTGTATACATGCATTTATTATTTGTTGCAAAACAAATGGCGAACCGTGTCCGCTTATTTCCACCACATCTTCACCTGTGTACGATCGGGGATCTTTATAAATTGAAATAACAACTTCATCAAGTATTGTTTCTTTATCTTTTATAATGCCAACATGAATAGTATGCGATGCCTGCTTGCTAAGATCTTTTGATGAAAACAGATCATTCACTATACCGATCGCTTTATTTCCGCTAAGGCGAATAATTCCAATAGCTCCAATTCCCGGCGGTGTTGCCAATGCTACGATCGTATCATCCCATCCTGTTGATTTTCCCTGCATTCCTCAAAAATAGAAATCCCTCCCGACTTGTCGGGAGGGATTTAATTATTTGCTCAACAGTAAAAAAGTTTTATTCTGACGCTACCACAAAAGTAATTGGCTGTTTGCGATAAGCTTTTACCTGGCGACCATTTTGAACCGCAGGCACCCAATCCGGACCTTTTTTAATTACTTTGATCGCTTCATCTTCCATGCCATGGCCATGATTTGACAATGCTTTTACATCACTAATCTTACCTTCTTTATCCACGATGAATTGTACAATAACAGTATAAGTTCCTTCACTTGCACCGTTTTCAACAGGCACATTGGGGTCAAGATTATTTTCCAGATATTTTCTCCATGCTCTTTCGCCTCCTTTAAAACTTGCCTCAACTTCCACTTTCTCAAAAACTTTGTTCTCATCTTCATCTTTCTTTTCTTCTACTACCTGTTTGCCTTCATCAACAACCGCAGGAGCAAGACCTTCATCTTTTATACCTTCCTGGCTAACGACGTCGATCTTTGTATCTTCTAATTCTTTTACTTCTGGTGGGATCTCTTCTTTCTTCACTTCCTCATCTTTCACAATTTTAGGAGGAGTGAATTTTGTCATCTCCACTTTTGGTGGCTCCTGCTTTGGTGGCGGCGGTGGCGGAGGTTCAGGCTTTTTTTCCTCTTCCTGTTTAAGCTCAGTCAGAGTTAATTCTCTTACCTGCACTTTACCCTCATTCTTTTTTAATGAGCTGGCAAGGAAAGAACCACCTAAGGCAAGTAAAGCCACACCTGCCGTACAAAGCAAGGCAATGGTAAGCCTTTTCTTATACGTTTTGCGTAGCTCATATGCGCCATAAGCCTTATTCCTGTCTTCAAAAAGAAGATCCAGAATATCGCTTGACAAAATTTTATTTATTTCCATTTGCAGTTTCTTTAATAATTAGATGCGGAATGAACGAAATTCCACATTAATCCGTTAATTAATTTCCGCCACTTGTTTTCTTAATTAAATCCTTTTCAACGGGAAAAAGATCAACCATTGCATAACGCTTTATTGCGTTTATAGCCATCTCGTCTAAAATATCGATCGTATTCTTATATGTAGCCTCTTCATCAGGTTTTATTACGATAACAAGGTCCTTATCAAGACAGGCATTCTTCCAATTAGGATCGGGTAGAATTGGAGGATTAACTTTGCTATTACCAACTCTTGCTTCTTCCTGGATCTTTGTACAACCTGCATCATGTACATGAGCGTTTATTACATCCTTTTTCATTTGAAGGATAGAATCGCGAATACCTTTAAATGTTGTCGTATGAAAATTAGAGGCATCCGGAAGTAATTGACCTCTATAAAGATAAACGACATTATTTTTTCCCAGCAGGATAGTAAGAGCTCCTGATTCTTTTGCCTTATTTTGATCTTCATCCTTTGAGTCCTTAGGCATAAACAACTGCATAGTTGTCGGACTACTCATAGTTGTAGTGAAAATGAAAAATGTTATAAGCAAGAAGCCCAGGTCAACCATAGGTGTCATGTCAACACGGGTAGAAAGTTTTTTTGCTTTCTTAACTCCCGGTCCTTTCTTATGACCTCCTCCACCGCCGCCTTCATCGATACTTGCCATGATTTAAATTTTTAAGAGTTAATTAAAATTAATTATTTGCTGTCTGCCTTTTCTCTATTCCTCATTATCGCAAGTTCCGAGCCAGCAGGCGCATCTTCAAGCATAGTGATCATCTGAAATTTAAAGATTTCATTTTTCTTAAATGCGGTCAATACCTGCTTAAAAGCTGGGTATTTAGCATTATTGTCTCCCTTTATTAGGTATTGCAATTTTTTCCCACTAAATGTTCCAACTGCATCCCTGATCCAGTAGAGCAATTCTCCACCAAGTGTGTCTAAAGGAATTCCAGGTTGTTTGAAATTTTTCTGATCTTCCTGGGGAATTGAAAGTAATTGCTTTAAGCCGCTAAAAGGAACTCCTATAGCAGGTGTCCTCACAAAATTCCTCATTTCGGCTTCGGTTAATCCCAGGCTCCTTGTATCATTAATATGCTTTATCACATCATATTTTTCCTGATCTTTTTGTGATAAAACACCAAAAAAGACCCGGCCTGTACTGTCAAATGTGACTTGTATCGCATCATCTTCAGGCAAATCCTTAGTTGAAACCGAATTTGGTGTTTTTATCTCGACCGGTTCCTCTGGTTTGAACTTCGTAGCCATGATGAAGAATGTGAGGATCAGGAAAGCAACATCCACAAAAGGAGTCATATCCACAAATGTGCTTTTCTTTGGTATTTTAACACTAGGCATGTTATGTTAATTTAGTATTGAGATTCAATGTTTCATAAATTCCATAAAGGCAATTGTCTCTTATTTGTAAAGAGATGCAAAGCTTTGTGTAAGAGTGAAACCTGATTCATCGATGCCGTAAGTGATAGAATCGATCTTAGTTGTAAATATGTTATACATAATAAGCGCAAATGCTGATGTACCGATACCTAAAGCCGTATTATAAAGGGCTTCTGATATACCAACAGCAAGGGCACTAGCTGCAGCACCGCCACCACCTTCACCAGATCCTAATGCAGAGAATGAACGGATCATTCCCATTACCGTACCAAGCAGGGCAACCAGGGTACCAACAGAAGTAATTGTAGAAAGAAATACAAGATTTTTTTGAAGCATAGGAAGCTCCAATGCGGTTGCTTCTTCAACCTCTTTCTGTATAGCTAACACTTTTTGATCAGTGTTAAGATCGCCACCAGCAGTTGTCATTTCTTTATAACGACGTAAGCCGGCACGCATAACGTTTGCAACTGAACCACGTTGCTTGTCGCATTCTGCCATTGCTGCATCTACATTTCTATTTGCAAGGTGATATTGCACTTTGCGAATAAAATCTGCAATTGAACCGCTTCCTAAAGCTTTACTGATCGTAAGCAAGCGTTCAATTGAAAAAGTAACCACCATCAGGAACATTCCAATAAGAACAGGGATGATAATTCCTCCCATGTAAATACCACTCATTGCACCCTTTGGTTTATCATGCTTTGGCCAAAAGCCACCGCTTTTATCAGGCTGATTAAACCCATCGGCATCTCCAAGAATAAAACGCCAGATAAGATAACCGGCAAGAAGACAAATAATAGGGGCAAGCCATGAGATGGCATTACTGCTTTTTTTCGTTTGTACTGAAGTTGCTTTCACACTTGCTGTTGCAGTCGGTTTTGTTTCAGCCATGATCTTTGTTTTTAGTGTTTAAAATTTTAAAAAAAGATTTGATTTTTTTCAGGGACACAATTCTAAGGAAAAAAAAGTTAAATGCTCCAAAAGCCCCAACAAAAATTTTTAATCAGAGCGTTACAAGTTAAGGATTTTTTGTTCCGGAACAAGAAGACGTTATATTTTTACCCTTGCCCAAACAAGAGTTAGTATCAGACTGCCAATATCATGAAACTGCTGCTTGATTAATTTGTATGATCATTCATACCGAAGTGCTTCGATGGGATTCAACTTGCCTGCTTTTAAGGCCGGATACAAACCAGCCAATAAGCCTACGACCGAACAAATGGCGATCGCTAATATGACCCAGTTCCAGGGAATAACAAATCCTGTATTAATGGCAATGGATATAAGATTCCCAATTAAAATACCGAATATGATCCCTAGCATGGCCCCAAGTACACTGATAATAATTGACTCCATAAGAAATTGAGCCCTTACAGTTTTACTTTTACCTCCGATCGCTTTTACTAATCCTACTTCCTTGGTTCTTTCCGTTACGGCAACAAGCATGATATTCATTAACCCGATAGCAGCGCCGATCAGGGTAATAAAACCGATTACCAGGGCAGACAAAGAGATCATGCCAAGGCTATTCATTGCTTTTTCAGCAACACTATCATTTCGATCGAGTACAAAATTATTTTCTTCTGTAGTTGCCAGTTTTCTCACTGACCGAAAAACACCTTCAGCCTCGCCCATGGCAACCTGCACTTTCTTTATATCATCAGTCATGATGGCAATTACATAACTTATTCCGGAACTGAATTGCCGGTGAACATTTGTATAACTGGTAAAGATTCTGTTATCTAAGCTCATCCCAAATGAAGAACCACGGCTATCGAGTACTCCAATAACACGGTAAGGAATATTTTGTACCCGGATAATTGCATTAACAGCCCGGTCAGGGTTCGTAGGAAATAATTTTTTCGCTACATCATAACCTACGATACAAACATTTCTTGCAGATTGTACATCGGCCTGGTTAAGATTTCTTCCCGATTTAAGTTTGTATCCATTCAGGATCATATAATTCTCATCGCCACCGAATAATAAAACATTGGGACTTGTTTTTTTTGTTTCGTAAGAAGCGATCGCATTTCTTGTTGCAAATACCGAAACACCTTTTGAGGAAGGAAATTTGAAATTCTGGACAAACATTTCCGCTTCTTCTTTCCTTATTATTTTTCCCAGGTTTGACTTCTTTTCTTTCTTGCTTCCTTTTTTTTCTTTTTTTATTTCAGATCCACCGCCCCCGCCGAAACGAATATTCCGGTCCTTATATCTAATAGTAAAGCCGCTGGCTCCCATAGTGGAGAAACTTTCAGTAAATTTTTGATTAATTGCTTTAATAGCTGTGTTAACGACCACCAATGCAGTAATGCCTAATGCAATGATCAGAACAGTAAGCACTGTGCGAAGCATATTGCTTTTTACAGATCTAAATGCTATTGATAGAATATCGCTGTATCTCATTTGTCTAATGCAAAGTAAGGAAGTCGGTCAATCCAAAGTTATAAAATTTGACAACTGGTTAAATTAAATAAAAAAGGGTGGCTATAAAACCACCCTTTTCAATTACCGGCAAAATTATTTTTTAGGATTCAATGCTTCGTCGATCCTTTTTGCAATATCCTGTAAATGGTACCTGCTCATTGGATCCGCGATCGCAGCCGCAGCCGAAGTTACTTCTCCTTTCAAAGAAGTAAGATGTGCCCGTACCAAACTTTTAATATCTGATTTATCAGTATTTACTGAAGATCCTATATTGAAACCTCCGCCACCCCCAAGGTTTATTACTACATCTGGAGGGTTCAATAAATTACTTAAGATGTTTACATACGATTTTTGAAGATTCCGACGATAAACATCTATGGTTTTCCTTGTGCTTAACTCTGACCACACTCCTTTTTTTACATCGCTGAAAAGATCTGTCATCTTATAAGCATTGTTGCCAAGTGCAGTTTCTGCATTTATTAACTTATTCAAAGTGCTTGCACTAAAAAAGCGGTTCAGGGTGTTGTCCTGGATATTTCCAATAACTGTTAATGGACTAGCTCCAGTTTTAGAATAAATATCATTAGTGATCAACCAGGTTGGTGTAGTAAACAATTGCTGATTGATGAAGGCAACCGCTTCAGCTTGTTTTGCTTTTGGCTCAAATTCATAAACTGCTTCTGATTCTTCAACCACTCTTGGTGTTTTGTAAATACCGCCAACATTTCTTGAAACATGACCCATATAACGACTGAACTGTCCTGTTAACTGGCTATATACATCTGAAAGATTTGTATAATCTTCATTGTCCTGTTTTGTCCATTTCATTAATTCAGGAACAATTCGCTTTAGATTTTTAATTCCATATTCACTTGCTTTAACTGCGTTATCACCTAAGTCTTCTGTTTGTGAACGCGGATCATCCTGGTTAGTTTCACCATCTCCCCACCATAAACGATGATCTTTTAATTTTTCTCTTGTCCACTGATTCAATTTTCCTTTTTCAGCTTCCGGAGTTTTGAATTCATAAAAACGTCTGTAACCCCATTCAATTGCCCACCTGTCATAATCACCGATGCGACCTTGTAATTCTTCACCGGTCAATCCATCTTCAGGTTGTGCGATGTAATTGAAACGAGCATAATCCATGATCGATGGAGTATGACCGTTTTTAGCGACCCATTCTTTATTTCTTAAATTTTCAACAGGCACTGATGAACTTGAACCAAAATTGTGACGAAGACCAAGTGTGTGTCCGACTTCATGAGACGAAACAAATTGCACAAGACGACCCATCAATTCATCAGGAAATACCATTTGTCTTGCACGAGTATCATTCGGACCTGCCTGGATCATATACCAATTGCGGATAAGCTCCATTACATTATGATACCAATTGATATGACTCTCCATTATTTCGCCGCTGCGTGGATCAGAAATACTTGGACCACTTGCATTGGCAATATCTGAAGGTTTGTAAACTATGGCAGAGTTGCGGGCATCTTCCAGGCTCCAGGTACTATCTTCTTCTTTTGTGGGTGCCATCTTTCCAAAAATTGCATTTTTAAATCCAGCTTTTTCAAATGCAGCCTGCCAATCATTTACACCTTGTATCAAATAGGGTATCCATTTTTTTGGAGTTGCCGGATCGATATAAAATATAATTGGTTTTTGAGGTTCTACCAGCTCACCTCTTTTGTATTTCTCAATATCCTCTGGTTTTGGTTCCAGTCTCCAGCGTTTTGCAATTGTAATATCTCTTACACCTTGTGGGTTTGCATCAAAATCTGTGTAGCCTACTGTGAAGTAGCCAACTCTTGCATCAAAATATCTTGCTTGCATTGGGGTTTTTGGAAGCAATACAAATGAGCTATTCATTTCCACAGTAAGATTGCCACTTGGTTGAGGAGCTCCAAAACCACCTCCGCCGCCTGGAGGCGCAGGAGTTCTGCTATAAGTTTTTACTGCTTTGATCTCAATATTGATAGGGTAAGGTTTTACACTTACTATATAAGATTTATCTGTTTGTAATGAACCAATGCGTCTTGCAGATTTTGCAGCATTGCTAAAGAAAAGAACATCATTATCTCCGTTTACAAAATCAGTGATCTCTATAACTGATGTTGCAGAATCTTTACCAAATGCTTTTATATCAAATGAAAAAGAAATTGGCTGCAGATTTGAATTTGCAACAGATGAGAACATTGGCGATGTAGAATCTTTTGCATACACAGCATAAGATATTGTTCTAAGAAATATTCTATTGTTTGGTCCTCTGTCAAAGCGAACAACATTCTGACCTACCTGGTCGCCGCCATATCCTGTGCCTGCCTGTGTTTGAGAAAGACGATTTACAACAAGTATATCACGCCAAAGCAGATCGTTAGGAATTTCAAAATAATATTTGTCTTCAACCTTATGAACTTTGAAAAAACCATTTTTTGTAATTGCTTTATCGGTAATGATCTCTCTGTAAGGCCTGACACCAGCTGGGGGTCTTCCTCCCGGTCCACCGGGTCCTGTGGATCTTGTTGAATCGCCGGTTTGTGGTCTTACCTGGGCAACGGTGATCATACTGAAGCAAAGCATCGTGAAGCCGAAAAAGATTCGGCGTGTAGTTTTTCTCATGATGAAGTTTTTTTTATCCCGTTAGTTATCGGGAAAACAAAGTTATGAGTGAAAAGTTCCTGACCAAGTCTAATACAGGAATGGCAATAATTTTTTGTAAGAATTGATTCTC
>JBIOVR010000517.1:0-2055 GCA_044867875.1 Chitinophagaceae bacterium | reverse complement strand
ACGATCTTTCTTTGTTACTTTATTTTATATTATACAATTATTTTTATCGGCCCAGGATATTTCAGGAGTGTGGGTTGGCAATTATAAACCATCTTTTTTTTCTGCTACCCCGGATAAGTTGGTTGTTGAAATATCCATCTATAATGATTCATTAATAACCGGCGCATCTCATCTTTACTACAAACACCAGCAATACGAACATTATAAAATTTATGGTATATATAGAAAGAAAGAATCACTCATCTATTTTTCTGAAGACAGTACGATCGCAGTAAAACTCGGACCAATGGACGACAATTGTCTCGGCAACTATACAATGAAATTAACTTCAGCGGGGAATTTGCTTGAAATGAAAGGAAGATGGGAAGACAATTCTATAGGAATGTTTCCATGTCCTCCTTCAGGTGTCTGGCTTGAAAAAAAAGTCGAAAAAAATATCAAACAAACTAATTCTGCATCAAAAGACAAAAAGCTGGAAAGGAAATCAGATATACAAAGTCTTGTTGAGATCACTAGCGCTGAAAAAGATTCTATCCTGATCGAGTTATATGACAACGGGATAGTTGATAATGATTCAGCGTCAATCTATCTTGATGATTCGTTATTATTATACAAACAATTCGTTTCAGGTAAACCTGTTTCATTCTATATTTCCCTGGATAAACAAACACCTATAAGTAAGTTGAAACTTGTCGCTGAGAATTTGGGTTCGATACCACCCTGTACTGTTCTTATGCTGATCATAACAAAGAAGAAAAGATATGAAGTAAATTTATCGAGTAATTTTAACTCGAATGCTGTTGTTGAATTTTTTCTAAAAGAATAAGCGAAAACATTTTCAACTGATATCTTCTATCAAAATATCGCCAACTATTTCTATTCAATCGGAAGTAAAGCCGCTTACTTCTCAAGAAAAAAATATACTGAGAAAAATAAAGCAAAAGAAAAGTCGGTTTTTTCTGTCAACCCTTGCAGGATTTTTGATTTTGATCCCAATAGGGTGGTTTTATTCAATTAATAGGAGGAGTACCTCATCAGGTCTCAGATACCACCGGCTAAATGAGGATTCAATAAAAATGATGAACCACCTGGCGCCTTACTTTTATCTATTTATCTTTTTTCTAATAGCCGGTTACTTTACTTATTATTATTATAAACTTTTATATCCATACAGCAGAGACTTAAAAGAAGGATCTAAAGAAATACTTTATTACGACCCTGAAAAATATCAAACACCTTTTTTTGCAGAATATTATATTGTCACACCTGTTTCAAAAAGATCCAGGGTTAAAATAAGCAAAGAAATATTTGATGCAATAAGACCCGGCTCCACTGCTGCAATTTCCTATTCGATCCATTCTCATTTTATATTTTCAATTGAGGTGAATGAAAAAGAAATAAAATTCAATGAAACAAATGAGTTGGTCGAACAATAAAAAATCCCCCGAAGACATCGGGGGATACAAATCATGAACCATTATCAATTTTTTTAATTACTGTCTTGGAGGACCACCGCGGCCACGCAATGTTGGCTCGATCTGTTCTTTCCATACTTTGAATTTATCATCTCCAAGAATGGGTTTTACTTTTGCATCAAGAGTCTCCATGAAAGGTTTCATCTTTTCCTGCATAGCTGCACGCATAGCATCACGATCGCCACCAGCACTTGCCATTGCTTCCTCACGAACTTTATCCTGCGCTTTATAATAATCCAAATAAGCTGCATCCATATCCTTCATCTTCGCCTCATCAAGCTTAAATGCACTGTCTGCTTTAAAATGAACTCTCTTTACTCTTTCTTCAGGAGGGGGCATCTGGAAGCCACCACCTTGCGCAAACGAGGGAGCTATGCCTGCGAACATCACAACCGCTAAAGCAATAATCGTTTTTTTCATTTGTATGTATTTTATTTAAAAATTAAAAAGATACTTATTGTTTATTTTCTTTTTTATCAGATGGTCTGCGTGGTCCGTTGTTGTTGATGATCCTTTTTACTATTTGTTTAATGAAAGAATCCATCTTTGGTTTTTGTTCTTCGTTACACAATGCTTTTAT
>JBIOVR010000516.1:0-15811 GCA_044867875.1 Chitinophagaceae bacterium | reverse complement strand
GGGAGTTCCAGGATCAATGTCGGCTGCTTTGGATTGTAAACAACCCATCGTGCATATAGCAATTAGCAGGAGGATTCTTTGTTTCATTTGACAAAGCGGTTAAGTGGTTTTCGTTTCGCATGGCTCCATCACACAAGTCAAATTTAAGTCATTTTAATTGGATTGGCCAAAGCTTCTTTAAAGCCCAGCCACACTTCATCCACAATTTTTGCCGCTGGTAATATATCTATAACGTTTGCACCCACTTGGCCTATCTCCAGTTCCCCCTCTTCAAGTTGACCTTCAAACATGCCTTTCTTAGCTCTTGCCCGGCCCAATATTGCCTTTAATTCTTCCACACTTGCCCCTTTATTTTCCGCTTCCTGTACCTGTTTATAAAAGTTATTTTTAATAAGCCGGACAGGGGTTAGTTGTTTTAACGTTAGGATCGTATCACCTTCATTACTATTGATCACAGCATTCTTAAAATTAATATGAGATGAGGCTTCTTCACTTGCCACAAAGCGGCTGCCCATTTGCACTCCTTCAGCCCCCATCACCATTGCGGCAAGCATTTGTTTTCCTGTAGCTATTCCTCCCGCAGCGATCACAGGAATTTTTACAGCATTTACAACGGCTGGTATTAAAACCATCGTTGTCGTTTCTTCTCTTCCATTGTGTCCGCCAGCTTCAAACCCTTCAGCAACTACTGCATCACAGCCTGCTTCTTCTGCTTTCTTTGCAAACTTTGATGAACTGATAACATGAACAACTGTAATTCCTTTTCCTTTTAAAACCGAGGTCCATGTTTTAGGATTGCCCGCACTTGTAAAAACGATCTTCACCCCTTCTTCTATTACAATTTGAATGTGCTTATCAATATCCGGGTAAAGCAAGGGAATATTTACACCAAATGGTTTTGATGTTGCGGCTTTACATTTTTGAATATGTTCCCGCAAAACATCAGGATACATACTGCCGCTGCCAATCAATCCTAAACCTCCTGCATTGCTTACTGCACTTGCTAATCGCCAGCCGCTTGCCCATATCATTCCCGCCTGGATTATAGGGTAATCAATTTTAAAAAGTTGAGTGATGCGATTAGAAAAATCAGACATTAAGTAAAGATACGGGAGGCGAAATATTCAATGTTCAATAGAATTACAGAAGTACAAGAGTGCGACGCAAGAGATGATAATAAGAATTACTGAAGCCGATAACCAAAAACTATAAACTGGAAACCAGGAACTAGCCTAAATCCATATCCGTATTATCACCAATATTCAACGTTCTGGATTCGCCGCGAATGCCGGTATCGCTCCCGATAAGTGAGTAATCCAATACTATATCAAAAAGATTAGAGTAAGAACCAATAATAGATTGCTTGATGATCGAGTAATTGATCTTTGTATTTTCTCCAATGGAAACGTTAGGACCAATGATAGAATTTTTTATGTCGCAGTTGGCACCGATACTTACCGGGTGAATGATAACAGTGTTCTCAAAATGATGCTGGTCGTCAACATTGCTACCAAATTTCTTCAGCAAAGTGGCATTTGATTCCAGCAAAGTATCTTTTTTACCGCAGTCAAACCAATTGTCCACTTTAAAACTCTTGAACTTTGCACCTTGCTTGATCATACAATCAAGCGCATCAGTAAGGCTGTACTCACCATGACTGCGCAAGCCTTGTTTGATATTTGATTCCAAACACAGGAACAACTGATCACTTTCTTTTATTTTATACAGGCCCACCAGCGCCATATTGCTTTTTGGTATCTGCGGTTTTTCGATCACATGATCAATAAAACCATCTTCATCAATTTCGGCTACGCCAAATTCGCGGGGATCATCTACTTTACGAACACCCAGCATTGAATGCGGGCTATCGATCACTGTTTTTACATCATACTCGCAAATGGTGTCGCCCAGCACCACAAACACTTCATCATTCTTTACAATACTTTTTGCCATTCGCACCGCATGACCAAGCCCCAATCTTTCAGTTTGATGAACAAAATGTGCCCTTAGTTCCGGATGTTTTTGCTGTACATAGTCTCTGATCTTATCGCCAAGATATCCCACAATAAAAATCACCTCATCAATACCGGCTTCCTTTACCTGGTCAATGATAATGCTAAGCACTGTCTTTCCTGCAAGTGGGATCAGGGCTTTGGGTTGGGTGTAAGTGTGTGGACGCAATTTGGTGCCTGCGCCAGCAACTGGGATTATGGCTTTCATGTTGATTTTAGAGCTTGTGAAAGTAGTGAATTCTTAATAAACAAAAACTTATTCACGGCATCTTACTGCATTCGATGCTTTCTTATTTTTGCGGTTTAAATCACTGTGTTACCAACAGTAGTACTACTATTAAACTCCTGTTGCGTCGCACTCTTCAACTAACCCAATTCTATTCAGCAACACAAATAACTTTAAGCATGGTAGAAATAGAAACACAAAAAGATACCGAGGTTTTTAATCTTATTAATAAAGAACTCAAACGTCAACGCAATGGCATTGAACTCATCGCATCAGAAAATTTTACATCATTGCAGGTATTGCAGGCAATGGGAACATGTCCTACAAATAAATATGCCGAAGGCTATCCCGGCAAGAGATATTATGGAGGCTGCGAAGTTGTTGATGAAATAGAAACATTGGCAATTGAACGTTTGAAAAAAGTTTTTAATTGCTCTTGGGCAAATGTGCAACCACATAGCGGTGCTTCTGCAAATGGTGCTGTGTTTCTTGCCGTAATGAAAGCCGGTGAAAAATTCCTGGGGCTTGATCTTAGCATGGGCGGCCATCTTACTCATGGCAGTCCCGCCAACTTCAGTGGCAAAACTTACCAGGCGCTTCATTATGGAGTAACCAAGGAGGGAATTGTAGACTATGACCAACTTAAATCAAAAGCAAAAGCAGAAAAACCAAAGATGATCATTTGCGGTGCATCTGCTTATAGTCGTGAATGGGATTATAAACGTATTCGTGCAATTGCTGACGAAGTGGGTGCCATTGTGTTTGCGGACATTGCGCATCCGGCTGGATTAATTGCATCAGGTTTATTGGACGATCCTTTTGATCATTGTCATATTGTAAGTTCAACAACACATAAAACATTACGCGGACCAAGAGGTGGTATCATCATGCTTCGTCATGATTTTGAAAACCCCTGGGGTATAAAAGATCCAAAAGGAAATTTGAGAACGATGAGTCAACTATTGGATCTCGCCGTATTCCCCGGATCACAAGGAGGCCCACTTGAACATGTGATCGCTGCAAAAGCGGTTGGCTTTGGTGAAAACTTATCAGACGATTTCAGATCATATGGAAAACAGATCATCAGTAATGCACAGGCAATGGCAAAGTCATTTGTTAACCGTGGTTACAATCTTATCAGTGGAGGCACTGATAATCATTTAATGCTGATCGATCTTCGGAATAAAAATCTCACTGGCAAAAGAGCACAGGAAACTTTAGATAAAGCCCATATTACTCTTAATAAAAATGCTGTGCCGTTTGATGATAAATCTCCCTTTGTCACTTCAGGTATTCGTGTTGGTGTACCGGCTGTTACTACAAGAGGCATGAATGAGGCTCACATGGAAACAGTTGTTGAAATGATCGACAAAGTATTGATGAATGCGGATGATGAAAAAACAATTGCGTCTGTAAGAGCCGAAGTAAAAGATTTTATGAAACAGTTCCCGCTTTATCCTGAACTTGGGTAAAGACATTATAGAACATTTTCTATAAACAGTTTTAGAGATTCAAAATTTCTAAAACTGTTTTTGTTTTGAATACATAAATACTCTTACCTTAGAATACTAACCCGCCCGTAATTCTACATTTCATTATCATTAAAACAAATCGAGATGAGCACACAACTCCAACAACTTGTTATTAAAGGAAAAGTGTTAACTGCCGGAGATGCTGAATATGATAATGCCAGGAAAGTTTGGAATGGAATGATAGATAGAAAGCCAGCATTCATTGCTCAATGTATAAATGCCGATGACATTAGTGCATGTGTAAGATTTGCAAAGAAAAATAATATGATTGTTTCCGTAAAAGGAGGCGGACATAATGTAGCAGGCAATGCCGTTTGCGATGGCGGACTGATGATCGATCTTTCAAAAATGAAAGAGATAAAAGTGGATGTGGCAAATAAAACAGCCACTGCAGAACCTGGTGTTATTTTACGAGAGTTTGATGCCGCGACAACGGCGCATGGGCTTGCTACAACAGGAGGTACTGTTTCAGATACTGGTTTAGCTGGCTTGACGTTAGGAGGGGGTCTTGGCTGGTTAATGGGAAAGTATGGCCTTACCGTCGATAATTTATTGGGTGCAGAAATGGTTCTGGCAAATGGAGAACAAGTGAAAGTTGATGAAGACAATCATCCTGATCTGTATTGGGCTATTCGTGGTGGTGGTGGAAATTTCGGTATCGTTTCAAAATTCAAATACCAATTGCATTCATTTGGGCCAAATGTGATGGCAGGAATGATATTGTATCCAATGGAGCAAGCAAAATCGGTTATGAAATTTTACCGGGAGTATGCACGAACTGCTCCTGATGAATTAATGGCTTACTCTGGTTTTATCGTTACACCTGATGGGTTACCTGTTACCATGCTATTACCCGCCTGGCTGGGAGATTTGGAAGATGCTGATAAACATTTAGCACCCCTCCGTGCATTTGGAACTCCAATTGCCGATATGATAACAGAAATGCCGTATACTGCTTTGCAATCAATTCTTGATGCGGCTGCACCCACTGGTATTCGCCGTTACTGGAAGTCAGGATATTTTACTGATCTGTCTGATGAGTTACTCGATATCGTTTTAAAATATTTAGCGACTCGTCCGTCTCCAATGTCGCCAGTTTTATTTCTCCATATACGTGGCGCTGCTGCGAGAACTGCCACTGAAGTAACGGCATTTGGTAATCGTCGTGATCAATGGGATAGTGATATCATCAGTCAATGGCTTGATGCGGCTGATGATGAAAAAAATATTACATGGACAAGAAATTTCTGGAAAGAGATCGAACCACTAACCAATGGTGTCTATGTAAATCATCTTGGCGGTGACGATGATCCAAGGATAGCAAATGCATATGGCTCTAACTTTGAACGATTAAAGGCTATAAAGAAAAAATATGATCCGGATAATTTCTTTAGAATGAATAATAACATTAAGCCTGCCTGATAAACTAGCTTACCTTATTTTTGAAAAAAGTTTCCCCATGATCCAGCGAATTCAAACTGTTTGGTTTTTTTTATCAGCACTTTTTGCAGCGCTTACTTACAAGTTTCCATTTTATACAGGAAATGTTATCAATAAAGAAAAAGTTCAGGTTTATGAAAATCTTGTGGCTTCTTCCAGTTTTCTTCTTTTGATCTTTACAGCCGTGTTAGTTGGGGGAACGATCTATATTATATTCATGTATAAGAACAGGAAGCAGCAAATATGGCTTACAGTTGGCGCCCTGGGACTTTCCATTATTAATATAATTCTTTATTTCAGCGAATTAAAAAAATTCATTAGTGGCAATATAGCTTTGACTTCTGTATTTGCATTGGCGATACCTGTTTTTCTTTTATTAGCGATAAACGGAATATGGAAGGATGAAAAATTGGTGAAGAGTCTTGATCGCCTGCGATAAATTACCTGCCTAACTCAAATTCATAAGCGGTAACTGGTTTACTACCCTTCGCTGTTTTCAATGTTATTTTATTTGTGATCGTGTGATCCCCCTTTTTATAAATGAAATTATTGCCTGTGCTGCTGAACAATTCATATCCATTTGTAAGCAATTGATTTTTCAATTCCTCCTGTTCGTTCTCGTAGTAGGTTCTGTATAAAACCAATCTCGAGGTATCGGCGCCATCATAAACATCCATAAAGCTAACTGACCGGAGCAACTGTTTTCCGAGATCTTGTTTTTCGTAAGAAGTATAATAATAATTACTATATCCTTTGGCGATCTCCTTATCTGACAAAGAAAAATGGGATTTTTTCAGTAAAGTATCTGCAGCATGAACAGAAGCGTTCAATAATTTTTCGAGTGAGTTAATATCCAGCTTCTGTGAAAATGAGATCTGAAAACTAAAACAGATCAAGAAGGAAAATATGATCTTCATAACAGCAAACTAAGTGAATTTGCCCCGCAATCACTGTATAGCTTTTGTTAAAGCGGTTTACTGAACAAGAAATACTTTTCCTTGTATCATTCAAAAGAATTGTGCAGTAATACTTTGTTTGCTTTTCTTAATATCAGCAGGCTTGCCGGCGAATACTACATTACCGCCTTCATCACCAGCTTCTGGACCAAGATCAATAATCCAGTCAGCGCTGCGAACAACATCCAGGTTGTGTTCAATAACAATGATAGAATGTCCCTGTTCGATCAATGCATTGAAAGATGTGAGTAATTTTTTTATATCATGAAAATGAAGACCTGTTGTGGGCTCATCAAAAATGAAAAGTATCTTATTGGCATTTACGCCTTTTCCTTTTCCAAGAAAAGAAGCAAGCTTTACACGTTGTGCTTCACCGCCTGATAAGGTATCGGATGATTGACCGAGTTTGATATATCCTAATCCTACATCACTCAAAGGATGAATTGCTCTTACAATGGCAGGCTCAGCAATAAAAAAATCAATCGCTTCATCCACACTCATATCCAACACATCAAAAATGCTTTTGTCTTTATATTTTACTTCCAGTACTTCTTCTTTAAATCTTTTTCCGCCGCACGATTCGCAGATCAAATGCACATCCGCAAGAAATTGCATTTCGACAACCTGTTCTCCTTCTCCTTTGCAGGTATCGCACCGGCCACCATCCACATTAAATGAAAAATGTTTTGGCTCAAAGCCACGCATCTTACTCAATGGCTGTTTGGAATACAGATCTCTTATTTCATCATACGCTTTTATATAAGTAACAGGATTGCTGCGGCTGCTTTTGCCGATGGGGTTCTGGTCTACCATTTCGATCTGTGCAACAGATTCAATATCCCCTGTAATTGTTTTATGTAATCCCACTTTATCAGCAAACTCTCCTTTTATTTTTTGCAAAGCAGGATATAAAATTTGTTTTACCAAAGTCGTTTTACCGCTACCGCTCACACCGCTTACCACGCAAAGCACATTCAAGGGAAATTCAACATTGATGTTTTTAAGATTATTCTGCTTCGCTCCTTCCACTTTTATTGAGCGGTTCCATTTCCGAATATTCTTTGGCGGTTCAATTTTCAATTCACCTTTTAAATATTTGCCGGTTAGACTTTGGAAGTTTGAAATGATCTGATCATAATTTCCTTCGGCAACAATCTCACCACCCAAATGCGAAGCCAAAGGTCCCATATCAATAATATGATCAGCTTCACGCATCATCATTTCATCATGTTCCACAACTACAACCGTATTTCCAAGATCACGAAGCTCTTTTAGAACCCGGATCAGGTTTTCAGTATCTCTTGAATGTAACCCTATAGAAGGTTCATCCAAAATATAAAGTGAGTTGGTAAGATTGCTTCCTAAATTTCTTGTGAGTTGAATACGCTGGCTTTCACCACCGCTTAGTGAATTGGCTAAACGACTCATAGTGAGATAACCTAATCCCACATTCAATAAAGTATTTAAACGGTTATTTATTTCTATCAGTACTCGTTTGGCAACTTGTTTTTCATATTCAGAAAGTTTTGCTTCCAAACTAATAAACCATTGCTGCAGATCCTTTACAGGCAATTCATTTAATTCACCAATATGCTTATCGCCAACTTTTACATACAATGCTTCTTTGCGAAGACGATATCCTTTACATTCCGGGCAAGTCGTTCTGCCACGATAGCGACTTAACATCACCCGGTATTGAACTTTGTATAACTGTGATTCAACATCTTTGAAAAAAGCATTGATACCAATGTTATCGATACCCTCCCATAAAAGTTTGTAATGTTTATCTGTAAGATCACCAATCGCTTTATGAACAGGGAAGCCAGTTCCGGCAGATACTTTAATAAATTGTTTTCTCCACCAATCCATTTTTTCACCACGCCATGCTGCTACTGCTCCGTCATACACGCTTAATCTTCTGTCAGGAATAACAAGATCTGCATCTATTCCCAAAACCTGGCTAAATCCTTCGCAGGTTGGACAAGCGCCATAAGGGTTATTAAAAGAAAATAGATTGGGTGACGGCTCTTCAAACTGTAAACCATCCAACTCGAAACGATTGTTGAAATGAAGCAATGAGTTCTTAGTCTTTAGTTCAGAGTTCGGAGTCAAACTCCTGACTCCCGACTCCTGACTCCGGATTTCTTTTTGTACTTCCACATACACATCTCCCTCACCTTCATAAAAAGCAGTACCGATAGAATCTGATAAACGATGAATATCATCTTCATCAAATTCCTTTACTACTATTCTATCTACAAGAACAAATATTTTCGATTTTTTGTTTCCTATTTCTGATTTGCCTTCAAGCAGATCCTCCAGTCTTATTATTTCTCCATCAACATACATTCGGGAAAATCCTTTTTGCACAAGAATATTCAGCTCTTCTTTCAGTTCACGGTTCTTATGTTGTTTTAATGCAATGAGAATATAAACCTTATCCCCCTCATTAAGTTTCTTTATCGCATCCACGACATCCTTCACATCATCCTTTTTGACTTGCTTGCCGGAAACGGGTGAAAAAGTTTTTCCAACCCTTGCATATAGCAACCGGAGGTAATCATAGATCTCCGTCATGCTACCAACGGTGCTTCGCGGAGTTCGTGTTACAACTTTTTGTTCTATGGCGATCGCAGGGCACAAACCTTTTATATAATCCACATCAGGCTTGTTCATCCGGTTCAGAAACTGTCTTGCATAAGCACTTAGGCTTTCCGCATAACGTCTTTGGCCTTCAGCATATAATGTATCAATTGTAAGGGACGATTTGCCTGAGCCTGATACTCCTGTAACCACAATAAGCTTGTTTCTGGGTATCTCAACTGTGACATTTTTGAGATTGTGCACTCTGGCGCCCCGAATAAAAATAACATCGGTGCCGGGTACTTTCACCCGATTTGTATCGGAGTTTTTCGTTTTTGTGGTTTGCATGAAGGGTCACAAATTTACGCTGAGTCCTTATAAATCAATACAATCATTAACATTTCATTTTAAAAAAAGATTCGATTTTCATTTCCCCGTAGTTGGGAGTTCTACTTTTTCTCTTAATTTTATTGTCCGGTTACACAATAACCGATCAACCAAAAAAATTCTCGCCTATTGATCCTACAACATCTACACTAATTTTTTCTTGACCATTCGTACATAATGAAAACCAAAACCAATATCTAAACCACCAAAAACCGTTTATGAAAGCATTTGCAAAAAAAACTGACAACGATCTCATTCAACTTTTTGTTGAAGGAAACACTGAAGCTTTGGAAATTCTTGTGCTCCGTCACAAGGACAAGCTTTACACATCCATTTTATTTTTAGTAAAGGACAAATACCTTGCTGAAGATATCTTCCAGGATGTTTTTATCCGCATTATTGATACAATGCGCAGTGGAAGATACACTGAAGAAGGTAAATTCTTGCCATGGGCCATGCGTATTGCCCATAATCTTTGTGTCGATCATTTCCGTAAAGTAAAGAGAACACCAACAATTAAAAACGGTGATGACAAAGACATTTTTGAAGTGATCAATTTTTATGAAGACAGCGCTGAAAGCAAAATGATGAAACGTCAAAGCCACGACCGGGTTCGTGAAATGCTTGATCGTCTTCCGGAAGATCAGCGTGAAGTGATCATTCTTCGTCATTATGCCGATATGAGTTTTAAAGAAATTGCATCCATGACAAACTGCAGCATCAACACTGCTTTAGGTCGTATGCGTTATGGCCTTATCAATCTTCGTAAACTAATGATGCAAAAACAAATTGCCTTATAAAAAACCCAAGCCCTTGTCATTCTGTATTTCCCATCAGTTTTAAGTTGAATTTTCACCTTGCCATACCTGGTAGGCTCTTACAGAATGACACCTAATTAAAACCCTTCTCAAATGAGAAGGGTTTCTTGTTTTTATAGTTGAGCAGTTCTACTTTTTATTTCTCTTATACGTTTCGATCCCGCATTGCAGCCACTCGATAAATTTATCTGCGTCCGGTGTGTAATATTTTGTTTTCGTCAATGCTATTTGATCGGCAGAGATAATTGCATATTGGGGTTGTGAGGTAGCTCCAAAATTTTCCGTCTGGAAAGTTGCCCACTTATCCCCTACAGTGATTATTGGTTTTTCCTGGCCTGTTGAAGTTTTATAAACCGTCTGCTCCGTAAGCGGAAGTGGCCTTCTTTCATCAACATATAATGAAACAACAACAAACTCGTTTCGCATCAGGCTGTCAACAGTTCTATTTGTCCAAACTTTTTCTTCCATTCTCCGGCAGTTTACACAAGCCCAGCCTGTAAAATCTATTAAAACTGGTTTATTTTCATTCTTTGCTCTCTCCAATGCACGGTTATAATCTTTTATGGGTTCATACTTTTCGGCACAATTCACGGGGTGTTTATATACGCTATAACAAAGAGGTGGAGGAAATCCACTGATCAAAGTCAGATTTGCCGATTTGCTGTTTGTTAAACCGGGGATCAGGTAAATACCGATCGCTGTAAAAAAGAAAATAAAAAAGATCCTCGTGAATGATATCTTTTTAATGGTACCCGTATGAGGAAATTTAATTTTTCCTAATAAGTACAATACTGTGAGGAAGGAAATAACAACCCATAAACCAATAAATATTTCTCTTTTCAGGAGACCCCATTGCTTTACAAGGTCTGCATTAGATAAAAATTTAACCGCTAATGCAAGTTCTATGAAACCTAAAACAACCTTCACATTTGTCATCCATCCACCAGATTTAGGAAGTGATTTGAGCCAGTTAGGAAACATAGCAAACAACGCAAAAGGAAATCCTAACGCTATACCAAAACCTGCTGCGCCAGCTGTAAGCGGCCACGCACCCTGGTCTGCCACCCCAACGAGCAGTGTTCCTAAAATTGGACCAGTGCAGGAGAAGGAAACAATGGCTAATGTGCCAGCCATAAAAAATATGCCGCCTATATTTCCATGTCCTGATTTTGAGTGAGCCTTATTGGCAATTGAAGAAGGTAATCCTATTTCAAAAAACCCAAAAAAGGAGATCGCAAAAACCACAAAGATCACGAAGAATAAAAGATTCAGCCAGATATTCGTAGAAATATTGTTGAATATTTCCGGACTTATCGTGTCATTGGCAAGATGAAAAGGTATTGTGATAAGAACATAAATAAGAAAAATAAAAAGTCCGTAAAGAATTGCATTCGTTTTACCACGCTTTTTGTTGTGTGACTTATTTGTAAAATAAGAAACCGTAACTGGTATCATGGGGAAAACGCAGGGAGTAAGTAAGGCGATAAGCCCACCTACTAATCCAAGTAAAAAAATTGTAAAGATACTTTTGCCAGATGTGCCTTCATCACCGCAAGATGATGTCGGATTTTTTAAATCAATAGAAGGAATTTTTATAATTGTGGTGGTTTCAACACCTCCTTCCATCTCGACATTAAAATCTATAAACTCAGAATTAAATGCCTCATTATTCCCATAGAAATATGTAAGTTTTCCCTGGAGTTTTGCAGGCACTTTTCCATTGATACTAATTGGGATCTTCCATTCGGTCAAGCCCTCATACACCTTTACTTTGGTGTTTTCAAAAAATGAACTTGAAAAGGATCTTGATTCGCCAGTTGGCAAAAACTCTTTTTCAACACTAATACTTGAATCAGAGAATTTCAATTCAACAGTCTTTACTCCTCCCAACTCCTGTCCGGGTGCATATAGTTGCCAGCCGTTTATTCCGTTTGTAGAAAATATCAATTCGTATTTCCCATCACCTGTTTTTTGGCTTTTATAATTCCATTTGTAAATGGAACTATCCTGTGAAAAAGATGCTACTGAAACGAAAAGAAGTAAGCAGCAAAAAAAACTTGTAACGATAACCCTCATAGCAATTTTAAAAAATAAACGAGTCCATAAAAGAACTCGTTCTATGTCAAATAAATTTTATCTTATGATTAATCCAACGCTACTTTGAAATTCACAGTTTTCGGGGGCAGGCATTTTTTATCATCACATGTTTGAAATTCCACATTTCCGTTGAAGCTTGTTTTTACTTTGCCTTTTAATTTTATTGTTTGCACAAACTCCACCTTTTCAGAATATTGGTTTGCGGAAATTTCTAATTCCTTATCATGAAATTTCTGCATTTTCCCAACCTCTTTAATTTTTCCAACTACCTCGATCAAAGGATTATTAGTAATTGTAAAGGTGGTTGGCTGTGCGACTGCATCTTCGGGCTGTATTTGCGAATATAAATGCCAGCCTTTATCGATCGTAGCCGTCATGTGGATTTCGTAAGAATTATCAGCCAGTTTTTTAGAAGTAAACGTCCATGTCACAGGATTCTGTGCTGAAACTGCCATTGTCGCAAACAAAAACAAACTAAGTATTACACCCTTCATATTCTTTTCTTTTAATGATGCAAAAATCGTAAGAAACGTTTTATGCTTTTGCTAAAATTCTACTACAAATATTGCAAAAGAAAAGCAGAGTTTTTGTATGGAATTGACGAACTACCTTAAATATTGTACAAATTGAGCATTTAGCCCACTAATATTTCAGTCATTAACAGGTTCTTAAGGATCTCGCGGCCATCCGTATTACCGAGAATCTCGGAAGTAGCTCTTTCTGGGTGCGGCATCATACCAAAAATATTCCTGTTCGCATTGCAAATTCCCGCAATATTCCTCGTTGAAGCATTAGGGTTTCCGCCTGGCTTTATCTTTCCTTTTTCGTCGCAATAATAAAATATCACTTGCCCGTTGGCTTCCAGTTGGTCAAGAGTTTTTTCATCTGCATAATAACGTCCCTCACCGTGTGCAATAGGTATTTTATAAACCTTACCTGTTTCATTTGTAAGAAAAACATTTTTACAGGCAAACTGTTGGTGGCCGTTGCGCAATAACCCTCCGGGTAAAAGATGCGATTCACAAAGTATTTGGAATCCGTTGCAAACTCCAAATACTTTTCCGCCAGCATTGGCGAAGTCGATCACACTTTGCATCATTGGGCTAAAACGGGCAATGGCGCCACAACGCAAGTAGTCGCCATAAGAAAAACCACCCGGCAAAATGATACAATCTTCAGTACTAAACATACTAAGGTCCTTGTCTTTATGCCAGAGCATGATCACTTCCTGCTTCATATCATACTTCAAAGCATCATGCATATCCCTGTCGCAATTTGAACCTGGAAAAACAACAACGCCGAATTTCATATTGTAAGTTTGAGTAGAGTGCAAAGATAAAATTATCAGATGATAGTTCTATAACTGATAGATGATAATTATCAACTATCAGTTATCATCTATTCACCATCCCGGTCCACCGTATTGGTAGATCAATATAAATAAGATCGATACCCAAAAGATAACAGTAGGTATCCAGCGCTGAGGCGGGTATAAATAAGTACAGGCATGAAAAGCGGCAAATGGAACTATTATGAGTATCCAGTTTTCAAGTCCTTCTGCCGTATTATTTAAAAATGGAATAAAAAGGGCAAACAGAAGATAGATAAGTAGTAGGCTCCAGTTCTTACGCACCTGGATAAGCATCTTCCTTAAATTTTCCTGGACAAAATAACCACCGATAAGAAATGGTACGACCAATAAAATACCTCCTATCGCCAGCCACAATGATTGTCCGGGGGAAGGTAATGCGACATTGATCGGTTGAAATAAATGTTGCCATGACCATTTGTTTGAAAAAAACAAATAAGCTGCATAAAAATAATAGGGTGTAGTAACCCCCAATAAGCAGATCACCCATTCATTTAATCGAACACTGCGCATTACCAGCAATGCGAAAATGAGCCAGAAAAATAAAATTATCGAGGGAAAAAAAATAAACGAGCTAATGCCTACTGCTACGCCAATATTATAAACGGTGCTTTTGATCGAATGTTGATTTGAAATTTTAAACAGTTCTGAAAAAATAAAAAGCACTAAAGTGTTTACCATTAATGGCGCAGAAAAGCGATTCCATTCAGGCATCAGCGATGTAATAACAAGATAGGCTGTTGCCGGTAAAAAATTTAACCGCTGCATCATGCGGTTCTTGTTGATAAGACTGTTAAGTTGCAAGGCTTGTGTAAAAAGAAAAAAGTAAGTTATTACAGCAAAAAGTAATCCACCATTTTTACTGGCAGATCTCAGAAAAATTACAACTTCACGATAAAGAATGGCAGCATTATCAGCAAGTTGAGGAGGCGGAGCCGGGTTTGTGAAAATTGGCAACTTAATAAGTATACCCATCACAAACAGGAAAAGAATGTTAGCTGGTGTTTTTTGTTTAAATAGGCCGATCACAGATAATGGATTGTAAGTTATTAGTGGTGAGTGACAATTTTTTTAAGTATTCGTTTACATACTCACAATTCACCATTCACAACTTACTATTTAGTTAAATTCAATTTTCGCAAAGCAAATATAGTTACGATAAAAACATGGCACAATAAACTGTTTTGCACTTATCTGTTTTCCATATTTTGGCAAGAACTCATGTCCTTTATCTAGCCCTCTTAATGTGGGGTTGCGGGTGATCTGTCCATCAGGTGTCAGGGAGAAATCATTCAGCAAAAGATTTTTTTTCTCCTGCATATTAAAAAGAAAATGTAGCTGGCCTCCTGTATTCATCACATTGTAAGAAATACGGTGATCCGATTCATCATCGAATTGTTCTTTCCTGATGATATTGCTCCATTCAAGTTCACCTTTATTTGTGAAAAGAAGAATAGCCAAATTTTCTGCATGATAGCGTACAGATTGATTGCTGTTACCAGTATTTCGCCATGAAGAATAATATGGCGAGTAATAATCATACGGATAGGAAAAAGGAGAACCATACATATAGTCCCACCGGTTCCAGGCAGAAGAACGTGAAGTTGTGTAATAGGCCTCGGCGCTAACTAAGAAGCCCCCATCTTTTTTAATGAAAATATCTCTTATAAAAAAATCATTAAAAGCCATTTTGGCATTTGTTTCTCCTTTTGCTTCATTCCGCAAATCGTCACTAAACTCAAACGATCTTTCGAGTTCTGGCTTCCAGCTACTCCTGTTCATCGCTAAAAAATAAATACCTACAATGTTACCGCGTTTTTGACCATAATAGAAAGCGCTGAGAAGATACCGCTGGTTAGTATTATCCACTTTTATTTTCAACTCATCAAGATAAGTTTTTTCAAGATTTAGGGGATAATAGATAAAATCATCGTCCATTGCTCTTTTTATGATCAGGCTGGCATTGGAAATACTTTCATTTGACGACCGATAAAATTTTGTGAAAACAAGGTTGCCTTCATTATCCATAACAAATTCGCCTAGGTGATCATTCCGTTCCTCCATCTGGATCGTAAGAATCGTCTTTTTCTGTAATTCCAGGCTGCTATTATATAATTTGGTAGTAAGAAGAAATCTTTCCCTGTTCTTACTATTGATCTTGAAAATGATTATTTTTTGTTTGTCCTCACTTGCCAAAACTGTATATATTTTATTATTGCCAGATCCGCCAAGAGAAGTGGTATCCAACTCTACAGGGTCTGACATCTTTTTTCCCATTCCATCGAGCTTTACTGCAGCGCAGTGTACAATATTTCTTCTCTGGTATTGATAAACAGCATAAATATGATCAGTATAAGTAAAGAAATCAACATTGATCATTCTATCATCAGG
>JBIOVR010000515.1:0-4891 GCA_044867875.1 Chitinophagaceae bacterium | reverse complement strand
AGAAATTATGAAGCCATATTTTCACAAGGACATGTTGAATTTAAAAGGAATGATTTTGGTATCGATACGAAAACAGAGATTGTTATTTCTCCTGAAGATGACACTGAATTGAGAAGGATAAAGATCACCAATAAAACACAATCGGCAAAAGTATTAGATATTACAAGTTATGCTGAAGTGGTGATGGCCACCCAAGCTTCTGATGAAGCACACCCCGCTTTCAGCAACCTGTTTGTACAAACAAAAATCATTCGTGAACACAATACGATCTATTGTACACGACGTCCGCGATCCGAAGAAGAAAGACCGCCATGGATGTTTCATTTGATGCATCTTCATGGCAGCGAAGTGGAAGATATATCGTTTGAAACCGATCGCATGCAATTTATAGGAAGAGGAAGAACTCTCCGGCATCCAAAGGCTATGGATGAGGATGTTCTTTCGGGCAAAGAGGGCTCAGTGCTCGATCCTGTTATGGCGATCCGCTATCGTATCCTGATCAAAGCCAACCAAACCGCTACTGTTGATCTTATCTATGGAATTGCTGATACGAAAGAAGCATGCGAAAATCTTATGTTCAAATACCAGGATAGGTATTTAAAGAATCGTGCTTTCGACCTTTCGTGGACACATAGCCAGGTATTACTTCGCCAGATCAATGCAACTGAATCAGATGCACAATTATTCAATCGCCTTGCGGCTTCGATCATTTATTCTAATTCTAACCTGCGTGCTGATGCAGCGGTGATCCAAAATAATTACCGGGGACAATCTGGTCTTTGGAGTCATTCTGTTTCCGGTGATCTGCCCATTGTTTTACTTCATATTTATGAACAGGAAAGTGTTGAATTAGCAAAACAGATGGTGAAGGCACATGCCTATTGGAGATTGAAAGGACTCTCTGTTGACCTTGTTATCTGGAATGAGGATCACGGTTCCTATCGCCAATTTTTACAGGAACAAATTCTCGGACTGGTCACTGCAGAAGCAAACATACCGGGACAACAAAGACCAGGCGGCATTTTTGTAAAATCTGCAGACCAACTATCTTCTGAAGACCGTTTGCTTTTCGAAAGTGTAGCCCGTATTATCATCTCTGATATCAAAGGCAGTTTACTGGAGCAGGTTACAACACAAATTCCTGATAAGCCATTAGCTGCTTTACTGGACATAAAAACCATCTCTTCACCAATACAACAAACCGCAATAACATTACCCAACGATCTTATGTTCTTTAACGGAACCGGAGGCTTTACAAAAAATGGAAAAGAATACAAAATTATTACCGATAAAGACAAAACTACACCGTTACCATGGGTGAATGTAATAGCAAATCCGCAGTTCGGAACTGTTGTCTCTGAAAATGGATCAGCCTATACCTGGGCCATCAATGCACATGAATATCGCATTACCCCATGGAGCAATGACCCCGTTAGTGATGCAGGTGGTGAAGCTTTTTATTTGCGTGATGAAGATGTAGGTAACTTCTGGTGCCCTTCCCCATTCCCGAAAAAAGGAAACGGATCTTACATAATAACACATGGATTTGGTTACAGCATTTTTGAACATAGCGAAGATGGTATTCATTCTGAAATGTCAGTATTCGTAGATAAAGATCATCCTGTAAAATTTATTGTGTTGAAAGTGAAAAATGAATCGGAACGACTGCGTAAACTTTCAGCAATGGGATTTCTTGAGATCATCCTTGGTGATGTACGATCCAAAACCAACATACATATTTTTTCCGAACAGGATAAAAACACCGGCGCCTTGCTATTACGCAACCGGTACAATTCAGCCTTTGCAGAACGTGTCAGTTATTTTAAAGTGGAAGGAGGTTACAATTTTAGTTACACGACAGATCGTTCGGAATTTATTGGAAGAAACAGGGATCTCTCTAATCCCCAGGCTTTGTATAGAAAAAACCTTTCCGGAAGAACAGGTGCAGCCATGGATCCTTGTGCTGCACTGCATGTAAAATTTGATCTGTTAAGTGGTGGCGAAAAAGAGATCATATTCCAGATCGGGAATGAAAGAAACAGTGGTGCAGCGATCGCTTTGTTACAAGAATTTAGTAACAGAGATACAATTCTTCAATCATTGCAAAATGTAAAAGATTACTGGCAGAAAATCATAAATACTGTACAGGTAACAACTCCCGATACAGCTTTGAACTTTTTAGCAAATGGATGGCTCACCTATCAAACAATTGCCTGCAGAATGTTTGCCCGCAGTGGTTTTTATCAATCAGGCGGTGCTTTTGGATTCAGAGACCAGTTGCAGGATGTGCTTGCATTGTTACATACACAACCGGCAATGGCAAGAGAACAAATATTATTAAGTGCATCAAGACAATTTGTAGAAGGCGATGTGCAACATTGGTGGCATCCGCCTGAAGGCCGCGGTGTTCGTACACGTTGTTCTGATGATCTTTTATGGCTGCCATTTGTCGTGTCACGATATATTACTGTTACAGGTGATCTGGATATTTTGCAGGTGCAGATAGGATTTCTTGAAAGCCGTACATTATACGAAGGCGAAGATTCGCTTTATGATCTTCCTGTTTCACTAAATGCATCAGGCAATTTGTACGAACACTGTGTTCGTGCTATAAAGTATAGTCACCGTTTTGGCGAACACGGTCTGCCGCTGATCGGCGCTGGCGACTGGAATGATGGAATGGATCGGGTAGGTAATAAAGGCAGAGGAGAAAGTGTATGGCTTGCATTTTTTCTTTATGATGTGCTTGTTAAATTTTCGGCTATCGCATCGAATAATGGAGATAGTTTGTTTGCTGAGTCCTGCAAAAAAGATGCGGCAACACTTCAATCAAGCATAGAGAGATCGGGTTGGGATGGAGAATGGTATCGACGTGCTTACTTTGATGATGGATCACCACTCGGTTCAAAAGAAAATACCGAATGTCGTATTGATGCTATTGCACAAAGCTGGTCGGTATTATCAGGTGCCGCAAGTGATGAAAGAAAAAAGATGGCAATGAATGCGCTTGACAAATGGCTTGTCAAAAGAGATCTGAAAATAATCCAGTTACTTGATCCGCCATTTGATGCAAATGGTCCCAACCCCGGTTATATTCGGGGTTATGTACCCGGAGTAAGAGAGAATGGTGGACAATATTCGCATGCAGCCATCTGGACCCTTATGGCATTTGCAGCATTACAGGATCGTGATAAAGTTTGGGAATTGTTTAGAATGATCCAGCCTTTGGGTCATGCATCAGATATGCAATCAATGAAAGTGTACAAAGTAGAGCCCTATGTAATAGCTGCAGATGTTTATGCCAACGAATCTCACCGCGGGAGAGGTGGATGGACGTGGTATACTGGTTCAGCCGGATGGATGTATCAATTTATCATCGGTTCCCTTCTCGGGATCGAGTTGAAAAAAGATCAATTACAATTCAACCCCTGTTTCCCTTCTAATTGGCCATCGGTTCAAATACAATACAAGTATGGAACATCTACTTACCATATTACCGTTTACCAGTTGAAAGCAAACGAAGAGTCATGGTGGAAAAATGAAGCAGGCGAAGGAAAAGGAAATGCAATTCAACTAGTAGACGATGGAATTGAACATCGATTTGAAGTGCATGTTCGATCTTAAAAAATAATAAATAATTATTGGTTTGAAAAAAAGCAACACTACCCACAACGGAGTTATATTCTTTCTTTTGCTTGTGCAAGGAACTGAAGTGAACACTTGCCCTTTTCTTAAAAACCGTTTGTTGTTAAAATTTGCGTACCCGGATATTGAATAGTTCCGTCATCTTCAGCAGTAATGAATATCCTGGTTGGCTTAATTGAAGACACCGTTTCAAATGAGGCCGTTAATCTTTTTGAAAGAAAACTGGATGAGCTGTTTATTTGACCGATATTTTTGACCGGTTCCTGTTCTGTTTCCATCCAGATCACATAGGTTTTCATTGCCGGTTCCAATTTGCCTGGTGCGGCCAGGTTTGATAACTCAACATGGATAGTGTAATTGCTATTGTTGTCTTTTTTCACTTTTACCGTTCCTTCCGCTCCCGGAACAATAGATGAAGCTTGAAAGGCGATCTTCCTCGCACATGACTCAAATAAGAATATTGTCATTATTCCAATAAGACATAAAAAGATATTTTGAGAAAATGTCGTTTGTATTTTAGTATTCATTTTCTGTTTTTTAATATTAAATAAAAGGTTGTCTGCATAGCCAGGCGTGAAAGCGGGAGTTTAATAAGTGATCACTGGCTTTTACAAAGGTCATTTTCTTTTTATCATCCATTGTTATATAACTCTGTAAATAAGTTACATCATTCACACTTTCACGACTTCTTTAGTATGAGGTGTAGGTTTGTGTGTAGTTACCAAAGAGATCAAATCTTAAACGAAAGATCCACCTGAACTGCATCGAGTCCTTTCTGATTTAATACTATAGTAAATCCATCGACGCCTTTTTTCACATATTGGCTAACAACTTGCCATAGATCTTTCCTCATTTTATTTGTAAGACCCCGTAGGAACTGAAACTTTATTTTTCAACTGCCTATGCTCTTCAAAATCTGTTATGTTTTGTAAGGTGACAATGGCTATTTGAGTCAGTGCTTCATCAGTTAAAAAGCCCTGGTGTGAAGTGATCAGCACATTTGGAAAACCTAATAGTCTTACCAATACATCATCTTTTATAATGTTTTCATTCAAATCGTGAAAGAAAAGTTTTTCTTCCTGTTCATACACATCAAGACCCAAATAACCTAGTTTCCCATTTTTTAAAGCGGTGATAACAGCTTTTGTATCTACCAATCCACCCCGACTGGTATTGATAAGCATAGCACCATTTTGCATGATCTCTAATGTGTCGCTATTTATAAGATGCTTTGTTTGTTCTGTCA
>JBIOVR010000514.1:0-2329 GCA_044867875.1 Chitinophagaceae bacterium | reverse complement strand
TGTATAGATATAGTTCTTGCTTATTTGCAAGCATATTGTACCTCAAAACATACCAGCGACGAGACAGTTTCAAAAAAGTCTAAAAAAGGAAAATGAATGAATGTATACGCCCAACGGTCAAGTTGACCGCTTTTAACTGTAAAGTTCAGATAAAAAAATATTTCCTTATAAATTAGAATTTGATAAAAACTTGCATAGTTGCTTCTTTTTGCTGTATCGCGGAGCGATAAAAGTGGGGAGCCCCGCATGAAGTGGCAGGCCGGTAGGCCTGAAGCGAAATGTGGGGATTGCCGAAACAAGTTTTCTTAAGTCGCGGATGCGACGCCAGAGGTTCGAATGACGCATTCATACAGATTGCATTATTTCCATTTGATTTGGTCAACAAAAAAGCGACTGCCTCTTATTTCTCCTGATGTCCAGTCTCGTCTTTACCCTTATTTGGGAGCTATTACTCGAAATCATTCAGGGAAACTTTTAGAAATTGGTGGAATGTCAGACCATGTTCATTTGTTAATAGAACTCTCTTTAATCGATAAATTTTCTCATTTTATTAGAGATCTCAAAGCATTTTCCTCTCTATGGATTCATAAGAATTTCACTAATCTTCATGATTTTGCTTGGCAGGAGGGTTATGGTTCTTTTTCCGTTAGTTATTCAGCTTTGGAAGGGGTGCAAAAATACATTCAAAACCAAGAACAACACCATGCTACCATGTCCTTTGAGGAAGAATATCTTAAATTCTTGAAACTGCATCACGTAAAATATGACGAAAGATTTGTGCTGGGGTAATTCAATCTTCTTACGCTGCTACCGCAGCTGAATCACTTCTTGATGTTATCCCCACATTCCGCTTTAGGCCTACCGGCCTGCCGCTTCATGCGGGGCTTCCCACTTTTGATCGCTCCGCGATATAAAATTTCCACAAACACAAAAACAAAAAATAAACTAACCTATGATTGACATTTATATTTCTGAACAGGAAGCGGAGCAGCTAGAATATTTTCGTTATAATTACCCCGATCCATTAATACAGAGACGTTTTGAAGTCATCTGGTTGAAATTTTTAGGCTACCAGCATGGGGAAGTTGCGAAAATAGCAAATGTTCATCACGATACAGTTACCAAATATATTAAAATGTATAATGAGGGCGGATGTGACCGATTACAACTTACAAATTATTGTAAACCAACAAGTGCTTTAGACCAATATGCTGATTCTATTAAAAACAATCTTATTCAAAATCCACCACAAACTATTAATGAAACAGTTTCTCGAATAGAATTACTCACAGGAATAAAGCGCAAAGCTACTCAAGTTCGCTCTTTTATGAAAAAACTTGGTTTTAGACAGCTTAAATGTGGGCATATACCTGCTAAAGCAGATCCTGAAAAACAAAAAAGCTTTCTTGATAATTTATTGAACCCAAAACTTGAAGAAGCTAAAGCTGGTAAACGAGCTGTCCTATTTATGGATAGCGCACATTTTGTTCATGCTATTTTCATAGGACTACTCTGGTGCTTATCAAGAGTATTTATTAAATCTGCCTCCGGTAGAAGTAGATTCAATGTTTTGGGGGCTATTGATGCTATTAATCAACAGTTGTTTACCGTCTGTAACGAAACCTATATAAATGCAATCAGTATTTGCGAAATGCTACAAAAACTTGCTGCTCACTATGCTGGCATTCCAATCACAGTAGTACTCGATAATGCTCGTTATCAAAAGTGCAAAATAGTGGCATCCATGGCTTCTGAACTCAACATAGAACTTTTATATCTTCCTTCATATTCCCCAAACTTAAATTTAATAGAGAGGCTTTGGAAGTTTGTAAAAGGAGAGGTGCTTTATTGCCAATATTATTCAAACTTTGCAAGCTTCAAATTTAGTATTGAGAGATGTTTAACTGAAATAGGTACTATAAAAAAACAAAAAATAGCCTCGCTTCTTAGTCTAAAATTTCACATTCCTACAAAAGAGGTCGCTATGGCGGCATGAAAAAGCGGTCAACTTGATCGCGGGACGTATATTTGAACGAATAGATAGAATGATTGAATATTTTATAGAAAGCCTTAAATTTTAATGTTTATTGCCCTGCAAACACGGATCATCTCATTGGCTGTAATTTAAAAATTGACACATATTTGAGAAAAACTTAAAACTAAGTTATAAATGATTACAATTTTTAAAAGTCTTATATGAATTCATTAGATATCAATCATTGCTACACAGAACCAGCAGTTTATACTGTTCCTTGGGAGAATCATAAATATAAATCTGAGATTGAAAAATATATGATTACTATAGTTCATAAATTGAGAATTCGTTTAA
>JBIOVR010000513.1:0-9170 GCA_044867875.1 Chitinophagaceae bacterium | reverse complement strand
GAAGCGATCGAAAATGGAGATTTCCCTCAATGGCAATTGGGTTTGCAAATAATTCCTGAAGAAGATGAACATAAATTTGAGTTCGATCTTCTTGACCCTACTAAATTAATTCCTGAAGAGATCGTGCCTGTAAGAATAGTGGGTGAATTAACTTTGAACAAAAATCCGGATAACTTTTTTGCTGAAACAGAACAAGTCGCATTTCATATTGGTAACCTTGTACCCGGTATTGATTTTACAAATGATCCTCTTTTACAGGGAAGATTATTTTCTTATACAGATACCCAACTACTGCGACTGGGCGGACCTAACTTTCACGAGATACCGATCAACCGACCTTTAGCAGAGGTACATAATAACCAACGTGACGGCTTGATGCGTCAAACGATCAACAGAGGTAAAACAGCGCATAGTCCAAATACCATGTCATCAGGTTGTCCTTTCCAGGCAGGCGTTATGCAAGGGGGTTTTACAAGTTTTGCTGAAAGAATAGATGCACACAAGATCAGGGAAAGAAGTCAAAGCTTCTTTGATCACTATAGCCAGGCCAAATTATTTTTTAATAGTCAATCGGAACCAGAAAAAAATCATCTTACGGATGCATTGTGCTTTGAATTGGGAAAAGTGGAAACGATCGCAGTACGTGAACGCATGCTTAACCTCTTATTGCAAATAGATGAAAGTCTTGCTGCAGGAGTAGCGTACAAACTGGGAATGCATATTCCAAAAGAACTACTAACACCACTCAATCAAACGAAGCCTGCCGATGCTGATCCTGAAAAATACAGACCGATCGTTAAAGAAGGATCATTGCCAAGATCAAAAGCATTAAGTATGGCTTATACAGTGAAAGATTCAATTGCAACCCGCAAGATCGCTATACTGGCTGGGGATGGCGTAAATGAAGACAATTTATTTAAAGTAAAAGATGCCTTAACTGATGCAGGTGCTTTATGTGAAGTAATAGCTCCCAGACTTGGGTTTATTTCAGGCGAAAACGATACAGACATTCCAGTAGATAAAAGTTTATTGACAACCGCTTCTGTTTTTTATGATGCAGTGTATGTGCCGGGGGGAACAAATAGTGTAGGTACTTTGGCAGAAGATGCAGATGCCATACATTTTTTGAATGAAGCATTCAAACATTGCAAGGCAATTGCTGCAGATGATGATGCGCTACAAGTTTTGGAAGCAACTTATTTTGCAAGAAAGTTACCGGAAGACAATGATGATGATACTGTGATCGCAGAAGGAATTATAATAGGAATGGATGCAGAAAACCTGGCCGGCCAGTTTATTGAAGCAATTAAACAACATCGTTTTTGGGACAGAGAGGTTCCTAGAAAAGTTCCTGCATAACGAATCTTATTAAAATATGACATCAAAATAAAAGCCGTTCCAGCTATGGAACGGCTTTATAAATTAAAGATTAAAATTATTTTATAACCAACGCTTTATCAATTAAAAACTGAATGTTTGCGCGGTGCGCTTTGGTCTGTTCATTGTTTGAATTTGACTTATTCAACTTTTCTTTAATAGTTTTCAAAGTATTTAATGCGGCTGCTCTTGACGGGTCATCATACGCATTACCTCGCAACAAAATATTTGATAGCATTTCCACATATCCTGTTTGGAGATTTTGCCTGTACAGATTAACATCACCTTTGATATCTGCATCAAAAACCATAGCAGTAACATCATTCAAAATATTAGCAGAAGAATATGTATTCCCATATAGGGTTGTCCTGTTTGCTCTCGCCAAAGTAGACTCATTCAATAAACACTGCAGTACGAATGATTGCAGGGAATATACATTTAACTCAGGCTTGGGATCTTCAGAATTACCAAAAAAGTTAAATCCTCTTCTTTGTCTTTGCAGGTAAGGAATAAGATAGCTGTCTGCATCAAATGCATTTGGAGAAAAAACATAAGTATCCAAAACCGATAACGCTTTTTTCTGGTAATCTACGGGTACGGGTATAAATGGTGGCACATTCGGATTTTGTCCTACAAAACTTCTGTCAATATAAACACCGCCAACATACATAGCAAGAGGAATAGCCATTGAATAGCGTTGGTTGAAAAGCATATTGTATTTCCAACGCATATCAGCATAGGTATTTCCCGGCTTTGCATATTTGTCTTTCAACTTACCCATCATTTCATTTACCAGTTTAAAACGATCGGTGCCATAAGTAACCATATCGCTACTCATGTCCCACGTATTCACACGGGGATCGATACCACCTCCTATAAATGCGATGTCTGCATCATTTCCGAATATGAGTTTGGGGTCAGTGCTGCGAGAAAGTATTTTTTCAAGCCCCGCTTTTTCCTCACTGCTTGCAAACTGTGTGTAACCATACTGGACAGCCCAGTCATCATAAGGTCCTGGTGTGGTAGTATAATAATCGGCTTGCTTACTATGATCAAGAGATGCATTGACAACCGAATAATCCATTACAGAACCTGTAACTCCATATTGTCTTGTCATATTTTTATCATTCAGTTCTGCCGGGCTTAACATCTGGCTTGATTTCATATTATGATTCAGCCCCATAGTATGTCCCATTTCATGAAGTACCAGCTCCGTAAAAAATTGTTCTTTTAATGTCGCCAATTCATCCGGTGATGCATCAAAACATTCGGCAATGATATTTCCTGCGGCGTACTGCATTTGCATACCCTTTGCCATATCGCAACTCATAAAGTGATTACGCAATGCAATTGCTGACTGTTCATTTTTTAATGATGGGTATCCAACAGGTTTAAAAATATCCTGTTCACTAATGATACCTCCAAGAAATCCAAAATCAATTGTAATATCCGAACCGAGAATCTGTCCTGTTCTTGGATTTACAAAGCTTGGTCCTATTGCATAACCAAGATCAGAAGAAACCCAGCGAATAACATTATATCGTATATCAGCAGGATCCCAATCGGCGTCATCCGGCATCATTTTCATTACCACTGCATTTTTAAATCCAGCTTTTTCAAATGCTTTATTCCATTTATTTCCTGCATTCAAAACGATCTCTCTTAATTCAACAGGTGTTGTGTTTTCAACCCACCAAACGATTGGCTCAACAGGTTCGCTTAATGCAGCATTAGGATCTTTCTTAACTAAATTCCATCTATTAATAAGATCATGATATGGAGTGGCTTTTGTTGATGTCATATTATTCATTTCCTGGGTAAAATAACCAACCCTTGGATCATCAAAACGAGGCTTGTAATCATTTTTAGGCATCTCAATAAAACTATGCTGCATTTTTACTCTGACATATCTAGCATCGGTTATCGACTTATCACCGTAATTAAGCGGTGCGGGGTTATCATAAGCCAATGAAACAACCACATCAGTATTGTTCGGAAAAGAACGGATCTTTTCATAGCCGGATTTATCAGCGACAAAACTTCCTACATTGAAAATAAGAGTCGGAGGAACGCTGGGAGGAAAAACAGGTTTTACCGGATCAAGTTTTTCACTTAAAAACAAACCATCTGCCTTCACTAAAAAGCCCAACGAATCTTCAGCCAATACCTTGTCCGCATAAAAAACAGCATCACTTACATCCACATTCGCAGCTTTACTTATGGCATTGGATGGATCATAATAATAATTTGTATTGCAGCGTAAAAAATCAAGGCGGTTATATGCTTTCTTAATTTTGAACACCCAGGTTTCTCTAAGCATATTCTGATTAAGGAATAAGCTGCCCGGTCCTCCCATTGAAAAACTTTGATAAATAAATTCTTTATCCAGTTGATCCTTTTTAATATAAAGATTCAAACTGCCAGATGTGGTATCCTGGTAGAGTGTGAACATTCCGTCCACTTTTGTTTTACCCTTAACGGCATCTTTCCAAATGGAATCTCTTTTAGCAGCAACAGAATCAATCGCAATTTTTGGTTTTGCTTTTGGAGTAACTGGTTTCTTTACTTGTGCGAAAGCGGAGTTGGCGGAGGCTATGCAAAGAATAATGCATAGCAACAAAAGTTTTGGTAGCATAATAGATGGCTTTGATTAAAAATTGATCAGAAGGTAAGATTATTATTTATCCTCTTGAAAAATACTTTCAAGGATGCAAACTATCTCGTCCCTATTGTGAATTTTTGATAAAACAGTTTGTATTAAAGATTTTAGATTTCCAAATTATTAAGTTAATATCATCTTATTGTTAAATTCAAATTTCTTCCTACTTTACAAGTAATAAGCTTATGTAGCTACTAAGTCCTACCCCTGTCAACTACTGCACCAATTTATTAACTGCACAAAACCCAACGATTATGAGAAAGATCTTTTGCCTCTCTCTTTTAATGCTATTGCTATATGCCACTTCCCATTCCCAGGACAATGTTATAAGCGGAAAAGTTACAGGTACAGATAAAACCCCTTTGCAAGGAGTTACTATATCTGTCGCCGGTACAAAAACTCAGACGATCACAAATGCAGATGGAATTTATTTCATCAACGTGCCAGGCGATGCTACAGAATTGACTTTTACGTATGTCAATGCAAAATCTGTTACAGAAAAAATCAGTGGACGAAAAGTAATTGACATACAAATGCTCACTGAAAGTGTTCAACTGGGTGAAGTTATAGTTGTCGGTTATGGCACACAAAAAAAAGCAAACCTTACGGGTGCCGTTGACCAGGTAACATCTGAAGTTCTTGAAAACCGTTCTATACCAAATCTTACACAGGGGCTACAAGGAGTATTACCCAATCTTAATATCAGGATGCTTGATGGAAAACCAAACCAGGCTCCGCGATTTAATATACGGGGAGCAACTTCCATCGGCCAGGGCGGAAATGCATTAGTTCTTATTGATGGTGTAGAAGGAGATCCTGCTGTAATTAATCCTAATGATATAGCCAGTGTTTCAATACTTAAAGATGCATCTTCGGCTGCTATCTATGGTGCAAGAGGTGCATTTGGTGTTGTATTGATCACAACAAAAAATCCGGCAAAAGGTAAAACGAGTATAACATACACCGGAAATTATACAATAAAACAGCCTACACAGGTACCAGATTTTGAAAATGATGCCTACATATTTGCAAAAATGTTTGCGGAATCCACAGTTGCATGGGAAAATACATTTCCGCAGGCAGTCAATAAAACATTGAAATTTTCACAGGCTTATCTTGCTGAGCTGGAAAGAAGATCACACCTGACAGGTTTACCAGATGTAGAAGTAGATCCTATTACAGGTGAATATGTTTATTATGCAAGCACTGATTGGTATCAGCAATTATATAAAAAATCAAACAGCGCTTCAGAACATAACCTTACGATATCCGGCGCCAGCGATAAGACATCGTTTTTAATGACAGGAAGGATCTATAACCAGGAAGGAATATTCAGATACAATTCCGATGATTACAGGATGATGAATTTCCGAGCCAAAGGATCTGTACAGATGTATCCCTGGTTGCGACTTGATAATAATACAGACTATTCAAATGTCAGGTATCATCAGCCTATCAATGTAGGAGAAGGTGGAGGTATATATAGAAATATTGCTGATGAGGGACATCCTTTAGCACCACTCCTTAATCCTGATGGTACACTGACGGCATCATCCGCTTATTCTGTAGGTGATTTTTATTACGGTAAGAACGCAATGGATATGGAGAGAGAAATTTTCAGAACCAAAGTCGGAATGGTAGCAGAGTTCCTGAATAAAAGATTAAGGATTAAAAGTGATTTCACTTTTCAAACTACTGAGACCGGGGAAAAACGTAAACAAGTTCCTCTACCCTATAGTTCTAAACCAGGTGTAATAGCTTACCTGGGAACAACAACAAATGATATTCGGGAGATCAGGCAAAGAACACAATACATTGCAACAAACGTGTATGCAGAATATGAAGACAATATAAAAGACGTACATTATTTCAAAGCATTAGTGGGTTATAATTATGAGCAATCGACATTCAAGGGTTTAATGGCACAACGAAACGGTTTGATATTTGAAAATGCAAATGATATCAATCTTGCATTAGGCACATCGATACTAACCCAGGGTGGTTGGGAAGAATGGGCAATTCTCGGAGGCTTTGGAAGATTGAATTATTCTTTTAAAGACAGGTACTTGGTGGAAGTAAATGGCAGGTATGATGGCTCTTCAAAATTTCCTGAAGACCAGCGATATGGTTTCTTTCCTTCAGTATCTGCAGGATGGCGGGTTTCAAAAGAAAAGTTTTGGAATGTATCACCGAAATTTATTTCTGATCTGAAGATCCGCGGTTCTTATGGCTCACTGGGTAATGGTAATATTGGATCATATGTTTACCAGGAACAATTTGCCATTTCTCAATTAGGTCTGATATTAAATGGAATCAGACCACAATACACTAGCCGGCCATCGGTGCTTCCTGATGGTCTTACATGGGAAACTTCTACGACAACAAATCTTGGGTTAGATCTTGCAATGCTTTCTAATCGTCTGCATTTTGTTGGAGATGCCTATATCCGCGAAACAACTGACATGTTCACGCTGGCAGTAACACCGCCGGCCGTGTTTGGTGCAACAGCGCCGAGAGGAAACTATGCGGATCTTGAAACAAAAGGTTGGGAACTGACATTATCATGGAATGATAAATTCCAGGTTGGTAAAAAACCATTGAGCTATGATCTGCGCTTCACTCTTGCTGATAATAAAGCAACAATTACTAAATATAATAATCCAGAGAAAAGATTGAGCGATTATTATGAGGGAATGGTGATCGGTGAGATATGGGGTTATGAAACAGAAGGTTTCTTCACATCAGCTGCCGATGTTACTAGTCATGCAAGCCAACCGGGGCTTTTATCTACTTCATCGGGACAAGCTTTTGCCGGCGATATTAAATTAAAAGATAGAAATAAGGATAATGTTATTAATCCTGGTGCCTCCACCGTCGATAATCCTGGTGACAGATATATAATCGGGAATAGTGCACCACGTTACATGTATGGACTTAATTTATCTGCCGATTGGAATGGGATCTTCTTCTCTGCATTTTTCCAGGGAGTTGCTAAACAAGATTGGTTCCCCAGCACTGAAGCTGGTGTATTCTGGGGCCAATACAACAGGCCTTATAATAAATTACCCAAATGGCATTTGGATAATCATTGGACTCCGGAAAACCCTGATGCATATTTACCAAGGTATGTATCCCGTCTTGCAAACCGTGCTGGTGGTATACTTACACAGGCTCAAACTAAATATCTTCAGAATGTAGCCTACATACGACTTAAGAATATTCAACTAGGTTATAATTTACCACAAAAGTTAATTTCAAAGATCCATTCTACTAATGCACGAGTGTACATCTCTGCTGAAAATATCTGGACATGGTCATCACTATATAAACGCACAAGAGATATTGACGTTGAAAACGCCGTGGTATCTGACCAGGTATTTACTACCACTAATGCTGGTGATGGATACAATTACTCCATGATGAAAGGAATCACTTTTGGTTTATCAGTAACATTCTAATAGTATGAAACAAAATATAATTATGAAACAGCAATATATGTGGCTTTTTTTAATAGCCGCGTTTATTATGAGTTGTAACAAACTTGAACAACTGCCAGAATCAACTGCTTCTAAAGATGCAGTATTCGGTAGTGAAAAAGGATTGGAGTTGTATGCAAACTCTTTTTACCAGGTTCTCCCGAGTGCAAATAATGTGCATACTGCCGATAATATGTCAGATTATGGAGCAAGAAGAGATGCGCCCCAATTCTTAAGAGGAAATGCATATAGTCCGAGCATAAACGATAACACATCTGCATCGGCTTATAATTTAGTTGCACTCGGTCCTGATTGGGATTGGGATTGGGGACAATTAAGAAATGTAAATTATTTCCTTGAGAACAATACCGATCCACGTGTTCCCGAAGATGTAAGACGTCATTTCAATGGTGTAGCAAGATTCTTCAGGGCATTTTTTTATTTTGAAAAAGTAAAAAGATATGGAGATGTACCATGGGTCGGCAAAGCACTTGAAATAGATGACCCGCAATTATTTGCCGGTCGTGATCCACGTACAAAGATCATCGACTCTATAATAGCCGACCTCGACTATGCGACATTGAATATTAAAACTGTCACAGATGCCTCACGAAGTTTTATTACAAAATGGGTGGCTTATGCGTTTAAAGCCAGGGTATGTTTATTTGAAGGAACATTTCGGAAATATCATACAAACCTTAATCTTGGAGGAACTTCTGCCGCATTACTTACACTGGCAGCAACAACTGCAAAAAAAATAATGGATGAATCAGGTTTCAAATTGTATGAAGGTGCCGGCACTGCTCTTTCTTACAGGAGAGTGTTTACCAACCCCGCTCCTGTTCCCGAGGAAGTTATGTTAGCGGCATTACAAGATCCTGCATTAGCAATTCTTCATGCAGCAAACTGGTATATGACAAGTGCCACTACCGGTGTGAGATTTAGTTTTATCCGCACTTTCATTAATACTTATTTAAAAATTGACGGAACTCCGTTTACAAATACTCCTAATTGGCAAACGATGGAGTTTAAAGATGAAGTAAAGAACAGGGATAAAAGATTAGAGCAAACCATTCGAATGGGACCATATAAAAGATTAAACGGAACAACACTGGTAGCTGCTCCACCGGTGTTCTCTTATACTTTTACCGGCTATATGCCCATTAAATGGAGTCTTGATGATACCTATTATGATACCAGGGATCTTAATAATAATGCGGTGTCAATTTTCCGCTATGCAGAAGTACTATTGAATTATGCTGAAGCACAAGCAGAGTTGGGAGTTCTTACCGATGCTGATTGGACTAAGACAGTTGGCGCACTACGTAAGCGAGCTGGTATTACAGGTGGATTGACAACAAAGCCGACTGTAGTTGATACTTATTTGCAAACAACTTATTTCCCAAACATTTCAGATCCCGTCATTTTAGAAATTCGCAGGGACAGAGGAATTGAATTAGCACTTGAAGGTTTTCGTTTTTATGACCTAATGAGGTGGAAAAGAGGCGACCTGTTGACAATGACATGGAATGGCATGTATGTTCCAGCTCTAAATGTTCCAATGGATCTTAATGAAGACGGAACGAATGATGTGTTATTTTACAAGGGAACGGCTCCTGCGCCAATATCAGGTGTTACTTTTATCAATGTATCTGCAA
>JBIOVR010000512.1:0-2444 GCA_044867875.1 Chitinophagaceae bacterium | reverse complement strand
CCTGCACTTCCTTTATCCCTGCAACTGCTCAACAGCATGCCCACCGTAACGATTCCTGTAATTATTGCAATTTTTTTCATCCTGAATTTTTTATTCATTTATGCTGCTACTTCTTCTGTTTTCTTTTCAAGAATTTGTTCTTTATCATAACGACCCAGCCACCAACGGGCTTCTTTGCGATCTACTTTCACATCTTTTGCTCCAAGGCTTTGTAAAAAAGCCACCGCTTCTGCGTCATTTGTTTTATCTGTGCACTCTAATGCCATTAAGAAAATATCATCAGTTGATCTTAAATTAAAATGATCTTTTTTTACAAATGGCGCCAACTGGCACAGGTAACAAAAAGTAAGCACCATACCAACTGAAGAAAATAAAACCGTTAACTCGAATGTAATAGGTATCCATGCAGGTAAAGAGAAAAATGGTTTCCCGCCAAAGTTCAATGGCCAGTCATACGTCAATGCCCATGAAATAAATCCTAATGCTGTAGCAGTACCGGTGATTGCATATAGAAACCCGGCAGTATGCAGGCTGGTATCACGAAGACCCATCGCCTTATCCAATCCGTGAATTGGAAATGGCGTGAACACATCGTGAATTTTGTATCCCGCCTTGCGAACTTTTTTCACAGCAGGAAACAGCACCGCCTCATCATCAAAGCTGCCTACTATATATTTTTTTATTGCCATAATACCCCAACCCCTAAAGGGGCTTTTAGACTCCGAAATATCAACCACACATTACTAATTCGTTAATCACCATTCCGGAATTAATTATTAAATATTATTATAAGAACTGTTTCAAAAAATTTTACGCTTCCACCTAAGTTCCCCCTTTAGGGGGACAGGGGGTTATGCCCCATGATCATGAGAATGCTCTTCAGCAAACTCCTCATTTGGCTGTACTTCCAGTTTATCCATCCTGTCTTTTTGCAGGTCACCGCTTCTTTTCAATATATGTTTGATTTCCGCTAATGCAATAACCGGGAAGAATTTTGAGAATAAGAAATAGCAGGTAAAGAACAAACCAAATGTTCCCAAATAAAATCCTACTTCCCAAATTGTCGGCCTGTAATAAGTGGACCATGACGATGGCAGATAATCACGATATACAGATGTAACGATGATCACAAATCTTTCAAACCACATTCCCACGTTCACAAGTATTGACATAAAGAAAGTAACCAATAGGTTCCTTCTCATTTTTTTGATCCAGAATATCTGAGGCGATAATACATTACATCCCATCATGATCCAGTAACTCCATCCCAATGGGCTGTTTACGTTCAAACGATTTTGAGCAAATGCATACCATTCGTATTCGTTAGCACCGTACCATGCAATGAATAATTCGGTGAGGTAGGCTATTCCCACGATCGAACCGGTAAGAATAATGATCTTATTCATCACATCAATATGCTCAATGGTGATATATTCTTCCAATCCCAAAACTTTTCTCGTTACAACCAGGAGAGTTTGCACCATTGCAAATCCTGAAAAGATAGCTCCGGCAACAAAGTAAGGAGGGAAAATAGTTGTGTGCCATCCGGGAACGACCGAAGTGGCGAAGTCAAAAGATACTATCGTATGCACTGACAATACAAGCGGTGTAGCCAACCCTGCCAATACCAGTGAAAGTGCCTCGTGTCTTTGCCAGTGTTTTGTACTTCCTGTCCAACCAAATGCCGCCACACCATAAAACATTTTTCTCCATTTCTTTTTTGCACGGTCACGAAGAGTTGCTACGTCAGGGATCAAGCCACTATACCAGAATAAAAGTGAAACGGTAAAATATGTTGAGATCGCAAATACGTCCCAAAGAAGCGGTGAGTTAAAGTTTACCCACAAAGGACCTCTTGTATTTGGATAAGGTAATACGAAGAATGCATCCCACACACGACCCATGTGCCAGATAGGAAATTGTCCGGCACATATTACCGCAAAAATTGTCATCGCTTCTGCAGCACGATTCACACCCGTTCTCCAACCCTGGCGGAACAATAACAAGATCGCAGAGATCAAAGTTCCGGCGTGACCGATACCGATCCACCAAACGAAATTGGTAATGTCATATCCCCAACCAACTGTTTTATTCAAATTCCATTGGCCTGTACCATATATCACTTCCATCGTTACAGACAGAATACCGAAACATAAAAATATTACAGAAATAATAAGGCCTATCCACCATGAGCGGCTTGGTTTTGTTTCCACCGGGCGGCAGATATCTTCTGATATCTGGTGATAATCTTTTCCTCCATCAACCAGTGGCGGTCTTATCTGTGATTCATATCTGATTAATCCCATAATCTTTTAGCTTTTATCCGCCGAAGGCGGACTTTACTGTTAGCTTTATTATTTAGTCAACTTTCTGTTCTCTTTTCAACTTCTGTTGCGTCGCACTCTTATACTTCCTGTTCTCTGCTCAACTTAATGCACTGCTGG
>JBIOVR010000511.1:0-14953 GCA_044867875.1 Chitinophagaceae bacterium | reverse complement strand
AGGAAAAACCAATTCTCCTAATTTTGCGCCATGTTAAAAAGTATCGCCGCAACACTTATCGCTTTTATGCTCATTTCTTTTGCCCAGGCACAGGAAAAATGGAATTTGTTGAAATGTGTTCAATACGCAAAAGCCAATAACATTTCTGTTAAACAAGCAGACCTGCAAATCCGTTTTTCGGATGTAACCTATAACCAAAGTAAAAGTGCACAGTTCCCATCGTTGAATTTCCAGAATAGTACCAGCTATCGTTTTGGCCGTTCAGAAAACCCTGCAACTGGTGTATTGGAGGATAATAATTTTTTAAGCTCCAGTTTCAGTCTTCAATCAGGAGTTACTTTGTTCAATTGGTTTGTAAAAAGAAATACTATTGAAAGTAACAAGCTGGCAAATGAAGCTGATAAAGCACAGGTGTTAAAAGTGCAGGATGATGTTGCATTGAATGTTGCCGTTGCTTATTTGCAAATATTGCTTGCAAGAGAGCAGGCAAATCTTACAAAAGTTCAGATCGCTACGACGACCGAGCAATTAAATAATACCAGGAAAAGAGTCGATGCCGGTGTATTGCCCGAATTAAATGCTGCGGAACTGGAAGCACAGCTTAGCCGGGACAGTTCAAACCTTATAACAGCAGAAGCGAGTGTAACGACATATATTTTGCAAATGAAGGCATTGCTTAACCTTGATGCCGGTGCTGCTTTTGATATTGAATCGCCGTCGATAGGTAATATTTTTATTGAAAGTTTGGCGGATCTGCAACCAGAGGCTGTTTATGCGCTGGCATTACAAAATCTTCCGCAAAATAAAGTGATCGATCTTCGAATCATGTCTGCAAAAAAAGATATTGATGTTGCAAAGGGACTAATGTATCCTTCTATAACAGCATTTGGCGGAATTGGTACCAGCTATGTAAATGTAAAAAGACCAGTAATAGGTCCGGGTCCCGATCAAGTCACTGATGCGTACATAACGGTTGGACCCAACACTTACCCTGTGTTTTCTCCATCTTTTATTCAAACTGGCGAAAAGCTTACTCCTTTTGGCGGCCAGTTCAATACAAACCTTAGCGAGAGCATTGGAATTGGTTTAAGCATTCCAATTTTTAATGGAAAATCTGCCCGTTCGAACTGGGAAAGAACAAAGCTCCAGGTAAGACAATGGGAACTGACCAAAGAACTGGATAACCAGACTTTGAAACAGAACATCTACAGAGCTTATAATGAGGCTATGTCATCCTTGCAGTTATTTAATGCGGACAAAAAAAGCGTTCAGACTTCAGGAAAATCTTATGAATATGCGCAAAAAAGATATGACCAGAACTTGTTGTCAACTTTTGATCTGCTTAATAGCCAGAATAACTATTTGAGAGCGCAGATACAAGCATTGTATTCACAGTACGATTATATCTTTAAGATGAAGTTGCTTGAATTTTATAAAGGACAGGGGATAAGATTATAGTTTTGAGTCGTTAGTTCGGAGTCGTGGAAAAGTTGAATAGCCTTCCAAGCTCAGGTGACAATTGAAAAGCAAGTCGTAGTTGAATAGCGAACGGGACGTACAAGAGTGCGACGCAACAGAAGCTAAATAGATTTTCAAAAGCTTAGTACATAAAATAAATTTCTATAAAATGAGTAAAACAGTAAAATGGATATTGTTCAGTTTGCTTGGCGTAATTGTTTTGTTGGTCGCTTTTAAAATGTTGGCAGGGAATAAGGATGAAGGTTTAAAAGTTTCTATTGAGAAAGCAAGTCGTCGCACAATTACTGAAACCGTAAATGCAAGCGGAAAAGTATATCCTGAAATTGAAGTAAAGATCAGTCCTGATATCTCTGGTGAGATTGTAGAACTGAATGTAGAAGAAGGAGACAGTGTAAAAAAAGGACAGATCCTTGCCAGGATTTTTGCGGATATCTATGCCTTACAAAGAGATGAAGCGGCTTCCCGTGTAAATCAGTCCGCAGCCACAGTGGAAAATAGCAAAGCATCCCTTGAGGCATTGCAGGCCAACCTTGACCAGGCAAAACAAGCATATGACAGAAATAAAAAATTGTATGATGATAAAGTGATCTCCCGTTCTGAGTTTGAAGGATTTGAAACCGCTTATAAATCTGCACAGGCTAATTATAATGCAGCAAAGCAAAATATAAAAGGACTGGAAGCTGGTGTGCAAACTGCACAAACAGGTTTAAGTTCTGCAAATAAGAACCTGGGAAGAACAACACTGGTTGCGCCAATGGACGGTATCATTTCTTCCCTGTTAGTTAAAAAAGGGGAGAGAGTAGCAGGTAACAGCTTTAGCCTGGGTACTGAAATGATGCGTGTGGCCGATATGAATATCCTGGAAGTAAGAGTGGATGTGGGAGAAAATGATGTTGTAAAAGTTCATCTTGGCGACAGCGCCGATGTTGAAGTGGATGCTTATAATAATAGAAAATTCAAAGGGGTGGTAACACAGATCGCAAGCAGTACAAAAAGCGGTACAGGTGCAAGTGCATTAAGCAGCACAGATGTTACGCAATATGAAGTAAGGATAAGACTAGATAAGGATTCATACAGTGATCTTCTTAATCCTGGTAAACCAAAAAGCTTTCCATTTCGCCCGGGCATGAACGCCAGTGCTGATATAAAAACCAAGCGCAGAGAAAACGTACTGGCTGTTCCTATCAATTCAGTAACCACCCGGGTGATCGGCAGTGATAAAACGATTGCAGATCAAAAGAAAGAAGAAGAAAAAAAGAAAAAAACAGAAGGGAATGCTGATGAAACGGTTTCAGTAAACACTGATGAACTGGAAGAACTGGTTTTTGTGGTGCAAAAAGATGGTAAGGCAAAACGGGTAAAAGTAAAAACCGATATACAGGACATTAACTACATAGAAATAAAAGAAGGACTTGCGGAAGGTGATGAAGTGGTGACAGGTCCATTTAATGCTATCAGTAAGACATTAAAAGACGGCACTGTAGTAAAAGTGGTTCCGAAGGATAAGTTGTTTGAGAACTAGGTCAGAACCACGATTGACATGATTTAATTGGATTAATAGGAAATTTGGAAGAGTTCCGAGGTTTACAGTCGGGACTCTTTTTATTTATTAGATTATTTCAGGATAGAGATTCAGTTGCTTAATTTTATTTCCTCATAATCATTTGTAATCCTATTAATCCTGGTTCATGTTTGGAATCATCGGCAGTGGAAGTTGGGCGACAGCATTGGCAAAAATTCTTACGGACAATAATCATCAAATTAACTGGCTGGTAAGAACCGAAGCAATGGCTGATTTTATCAGCAAACAAAAACATAATCCCAATTATTTAACTACTGCTTTTTTTGAACCTTCATTACTTACCCTTGATACAAATGTTGCAAAAGTTGTTTCTGCTTCTGACTATATTATTATTGCCACACCATCTGCATATGTGGCCGATACGTTGAAAGGATTGTCAAAAAGAGATCTTGAGGGCAAAAAAATTATTTCAGCAGTGAAAGGAATTATTCCGCAACTGAATGTTTTATTAAATGATTATCTCGAAAGAGAATTTGGTTTAGCCATAACAGATTATTTCACGATCATGGGGCCCTGTCATGCTGAAGAAGTAGCGACTGAGAAATTATCTTATCTCACATTTTCGGGGGCTGATGAAGAAATGGCGGCAGAAATCGCCACCTATTTTAAAACCGGTTATTTGAATACGGTGATAAATGATGATGTATATGGAGTGCAGTTCGCAGCTATTTTAAAAAATATCTATGCACTTGGCGCAGGCATTGCTCATGGCTTGCAGTATGGCGATAATTTTTTAAGTGTTTTAATCGCCAACAGCGCCGATGAAATGGCCGGCTTTCTTCGCAATGTCGGTATTCATAATATTGAAGTAGGAAAACATGAAGGCGAAGACCCGGTGACGCATAAAAGAAAAGCAAACTATGCCGCTTCGGTTTATTTGGGTGATCTGCTGGTGACTTGCTATTCATTATATAGTCGTAACCGGACTTTCGGAAACATGATCGGCAAAGGTTATTCCGTTAAGGCAGCACAATTGGAATTGAACATGGTTGCAGAAGGATACAACGCTTCGAAAAGCATCTATACAATTAATAATAACGTAAAAGCTGAAATGCCAATAGCGGAAACTATTTATAAAATTTTGTGGGAGAAGCTGCCTCCGGAAGAAGGTTTTAAATTGATCGAAGAAACATTGGTTTAGACTGCATCAATAAAAAGATCAGCCGCAATGCCATCAGCAAAAAGTTTCCCTTCCTTTGTCAATTGTAATTTATTTTCTTTCAAAATCAATTTACCCGATTCAATGAATTTCTTGCTAGCAGATCGCAGCTCATGGGTCATAGCTTCGGGTATCTTATTTATGTCTAATCCTTCCATCGTTCTCAAAGAAGTCATGATATATTCATTTGTTTTCTGAGATAGAGTTAATGTTTCTTTTTCAAAAGGGATCTCATTTTTTTCAAGAGATTCTATATAAATATTGTTTTTGGAAATATTCCATTGCCTGCTTTCGCCATTAAAGGAATGAGCCGAGGGACCGAGGCCAAGATATTTTTTCCCCTGCCAGTAAGATGAGTTATGCCTGCTTCTAAAACCAGGTTTTGCAAAATTTGAAATTTCATAGTGTTCATAGCCAGCATTTTCAAGCCATTCCATTAGTAATAAAAATTGTTCAGCTTGTTTCTCTTGCTGAATATCTTCTTTCTTTTTCTCCTTGATCATTTTGCTTAAAGGAGTTTTTGGCTCAACAGTAAGTGCATAACAAGAAATATGAGGAATATTTAGAGCAATGACTTTTTCTACATTCTGTTTCCATTTTTCGTTTGATAAAAGCGGATGGCCATAGATCAGATCCATAGTGATATTTTCAAAATATTTTACTGCTATCTGCAAACTGCTTACTGCCTGCTCTGCATTATGTGCCCTGTTCATCCATAAAAGATCTTCTTCAAAAAAACTTTGCACACCAGTGCTTAAACGATTGATGCCGATTTCTTTCCAGCCTGTAAGCTTTTCTTCATTTATATCGTCCGGATTTGCTTCAAAAGTTATCTCAGCTTTATCTGAAACATTAAAAATCTGTCGGATCTTCTCAATCTGCAATCTTAAATCTTCAATCTCCAATAACGATGGTGTTCCTCCGCCGAAATAAATTGTTTCTACGGAATCATTTCCCAAATAATCCTTTTGCAACTCAGTTTCTTTCAATAAAGCACCCAGCAATTCGTTTTTATACCTCAACGAAGTAGAAAAATGAAAATTGCAATAATGACAAGCTTGCCTGCAAAATGGAATATGTATGTAAATCCCGGCCAAATAAAATATTTTTGAATATCCTTGGAATGCCTAATCCCGCAAAAATACAAAGCCATCTGCCGGCAGCACTGCTGTTCTTATTTATTATTTTGGTTCAAAACATTTCATTTGCACAAACAACATATTTTTTGAACGCAAAATGTGTTGATAAAACCCCTGAGTTCTTGAAAAATGAGATTGGCCTTCAAACAGAATTCCCAACAAGACCCTTATGTATCGATTATGTAAATAAACTTCCTTCATTATTACAGGCAAAAGGTTTTGTAAACGCTTCATTGGATAGTATTTTTTTTGATACTGCATCAGCAAACGTGGTGCTCTATCTCGGTCAGCGATATAAATGGGCTCATATAAATACAGCGGCGGCCGACCCGGAGATCCTTTCGGTTTCAGGCTGGAATGAAAAAATATTTGCAAATAAACCGATCAACTTTGATCAGTTAAAAGGTTACCAGGAAAGAATGCTTGCGTATCTTGAAAATAACGGCCATCCTTTTGCAAGAGTTTTCCTTGATAGCATCAGTTTAATTGAGGATAGTGTGACTGCGAGTTTAGTAATAGATAAAGGTCCTAATTATAAAATTGACAGCATCCGTGTTTATGGTAATGCAAAAATCTCAAATTCGTTTTTGCAGAGCTATCTCGAAATACCCAATGGTAGTGTTTATAACAGGGAAAAGATAATTCGCATTTCAAAAAAAATAAAGGAACTCACTTTTGTAGAAGAAGAACAGCCATCTACTATGAGTTTGCTCGGTACAGGTTCTGTGTTGAATTTATATTTAAAACAACGACGCAGCAGCCAGGTAAATGCGATCATTGGTTTTTTGCCAAACAATGATCAGCTTTCGTCAAAAAAGGTATTGATCACCGGTGAAGCAAATATTAATCTCCAGAATGCGTTTGGCGGCGGCGAAGCTCTTGGATTAAATTGGCAGCAATTGCAGGTTAAATCACCACGGTTGAATATTTTTTACCGTCATCCTTATTTATTCAATTCACCCGTTGGTGTTGATTTTGCTTTTGATATGCTTCGCAAAGACAGCAGTTACTTAAATATTAATCTGAATCTTGGCGCTAGGGTGGTGCTTTCAGAATCGCAATCAGGAAAGATCTTTCTTCAGCATTTACAAACTATCGTCAGCCAGGGAGGCATTAATACAGCATATGTGATCGCCACAAAAACATTACCTGATATAGCGGATGTTAGTTCATTGGCCCTTGGATTGGAATTTGAAAAAATTAAAACCAATTATCGGTTTAATCCCAGAAGTGGTTATCAATTCAATATTGGTGGATCAGGAGGTTCAAAGAAGATCAAGAAAAATAATGAGATACTTGAGTTAAAAGATCCTTCCGATCCAGCATTTGATTTTGAATCATTGTATGATACTGTAAAACTGAAATCCTATCAATTAAGAATGATAGGTTCAGTGGCAAAATATTTTCCGATTGGTAAACAAGGCACATTTAAGACTGCGATTAGTGGAGGTGCAATTCTAAGCGATAATATTTATAAGAATGAACTTTTCCAGATAGGAGGATATAAACTGTTGCGTGGTTTCGATGAAGAAAGCCAGTATTTATCGCAGTATGCTGTTGCTACCTTAGAGTATCGTTATCTTATTGGACTAAATTCTTTTTTCTTCGGATTTGTTGATGGCGGCTGGGGAAGAAATAATAGTCAAAGTTCAAAGTACACCCATAATTATATCGGTACAGGGCTCGGGCTTGCATTGGAAACAAAGGCGGGAGTTTTCAATCTTGCATGGGCAGTAGGTAAAAGAGATGATACACCATTTAATTTACGACAGTCTAAGATCCATTTTGGATTTGTAAATTATTTTTAGAGAATTTTTCTTTTCATCCCGATAAAACACTTTAATACTTTTGCGATTCGAATGAAGCATCTCAATCTACTTTTACTTTTTATTTGTTTGTACCCTGCTGCCATTTTTGCCCAGGTAGATTCTTCCAATAGTCAAACAGATAGTTTGCGAAAAGACACTTTAAGACCAAAGCCGCGTCCAAAAAAAATCACTGATTCAACAAGAGTAACTACAAGAGCAATTCTTAAGAATGATAGCTTAAAGATTAAAGATTCTCTTCGGATAATAGATTCTTTACGATCAGCCCAGCAAGCTTCAGATTCACTTAAAAGAAAATTAACAGAAGGGCATACACCGGCTCAAATTTTAAAAGAAGGGGATAAAAAGGTATTCCAGGGAAAAGAATATCTTTTTTATTACCTGATCTTTTTGCTGATCTTATTTGGTCTTCTGCGAAGAGCTTTTGCAAAATATTTTTATGATCTGTTCCGGGTTTTTTTTAAAACAACCCTAAAACAAAGGCAAACACAGGAACAATTGCTTCAATCATCGTTGGCTTCGGTGTTTATGAATAGCTTTTTTGTATTATCTGCCGGACTCTACGTAAACTTTCTTCTTCAATACTTTCACCTTGTAATTTCTGATAATTTCTGGTTACAGTATGTTTATTGCATAGGGGCATTGGCGGCTATTTACCTGGTAAAGTTTATTGGATTAAAAATCACCGGTTGGTTGTTTAATGTTAGCAATACCACAGATTCTTACATTTTCATTGTTTTTATCATTAATAAGATGTTGGGCATATTTCTTCTGCCCTTTTTGCTTGTCTTGGCGTTTGCAAACGATCCTTTGTATAGCTATTCCATGTTTATTTCATGGATCGGGCTGGGTTTGCTTCTCGTTTATAGGTTTATTTTATCGTACAGTGCGGTACGTAAAGACGTAAAGCTCAACTCATTTCATTTCATTTTATATATTCTTGGATTTGAGGTTATACCCCTTTTGCTGATTTACAAGCTGTTATTGATTATTTTTTAAAAAAATCTCATTAGCTTTGCAAACAATTTAGCCGCACTTGTATGGTAAAAAACGGGAAAGCTGATACCTCAGCTAAACATGTGAAAAAGATTTTAGTTACCCAACCCAAGCCTGAAAGCGATAAATCGCCGTACTATGAGCTTTCCAGAAAGTACAGTCTTGAGCTCGATTTCCATCCTTTTATCCGTCTTGAAGGCATCCCGGGCAAAGAATTCCGCAAGCAGAAAATAGAGATCCAAAACTATACGGGTGTAATTTTTACCAGCCGCAATGCTATTGATCATTTTTTCCGCACTTGTGAAGAACTTAAAGTAAGCGTATCACAGGATACAAAGTATTTCTGCATTACAGAAGCGGTAGCATTATATCTTCAAAAATTTATTCTTTACAGGAAAAGAAAAGTTTTTTACGGGGCTGATGGCTCGAATAAAAGCCTGTTTGATGTTATCAACAAACATAAAAGCAATGAAAAGTTCCTTTATGTATGTTCAGAAAACCAGCAGGATAATGAGATCGTCAATTGGCTGAAAAGCAATAACTGCGAATTTGTATTGGGTTTCATGTACCGCACCCGTAGTAATGATGTAAAGATCCTTTTTGAGCAAAAAGATTACGACGTCATCTGTTTTTTTACACCAAGTGGTGTTAAAAGCCTTTTTGATAATCTTCCTAAATACAGGCAAAATGGTACTGTAATAGGGGCATTTGGAAGTAATACTATGAGAGCGGTAGAAGAAGCTGGTTTGAAACTTGATATAAAAGCACCGCAACCACAAACTCCAAGTATGGTAGCTGCTTTAGAACAATTTATCTTATCAATTAAGAAAAAGTAAAAACGAGTTTGGTAAAATAATTGAAGGCACCTACTAAGGTGCCTTTTTTGTTTTCTAACCACGAACTTCACGTACAATTTAATTCATGCATCAATTCGCAAATAAACTTATAAGTGAAACAAGTCCTTACTTGCTTCAGCATGCTCATAATCCTGTAAACTGGTTCCCCTGGGGTGATGAAGCATTGGATAAAGCAAGAAAAGAAAATAAGCCTATTCTGGTCAGCATTGGTTACTCAGCCTGCCATTGGTGTCATGTAATGGAAAGAGAAAGTTTTGAAGATGAAGAAACAGCCCGCCTTATGAACGAGCATTTTATAAACATTAAAATTGATAGAGAAGAAAGACCTGACCTTGATCATATTTATATGGATGCAGTGCAGGCAATGACTGGAAGCGGCGGCTGGCCGTTAAATGTTTTTCTTACACCTGCTATGAAACCATTTTATGGCGGTACATATTTCCCTCCTAAACGAGCATTCAATCGTCCTTCCTGGCAAGAAGTTTTGCTCGGAGTTACCGAAGCGTTTACACAAAGAAGAAATGAAATTGATGCACAGGCAGAAAATCTAACAGAGCATCTTTTACAGTCAAATACTTTTGGAATTTCATCTCAGGGAGAACCCAATGTTTTTACAAAAGAAAAAATCAATGAGGTGTTTGAGAATATCATGAAGAACGCTGACAAAAAATGGGGAGGGTTTGGAAAGGCGCCAAAATTTCCTCAGTCTTTTGTCACTCAGTACCTGTTGCGTTTTTTTTATACCACTGGAAATAAAGAAGCACTAGATCAAGCACTGTTAAGTATTGATAAAATGATCGACGGCGGTATTTATGATCAGGTCGGTGGCGGTTTTGCAAGGTACTCAACTGATATAGAATGGCTGGTGCCGCATTTTGAAAAAATGCTTTATGATAATGCATTACTAGTTTCAGTTATCAGTGAAGCATATCAAATAACTAATGATAGGCGATACAAGGAAGTAATTGAAGAAACGATACAATTTGTTCAAAGAGAATTGATGCATCCCGAAGGAGGATTTTATGCTGCCTTAGATGCAGACAGTGAAGGAGAGGAGGGGAGATTTTATGTTTGGGACCACGCAGAAGTAATTGAACTTTTAAAAGAAGATGGAACGATGTTCTGTGATTTTTTTGATATAAAGCCGGGAGGGAATTGGGAGGAAAAAAATATTTTACAAAGAAAGAAGAAGGTAGAGATCTTTTGTAAGGAGGAAAATATTTCACTTGAAGAATTGCAAAGATTAGTGCAAAAAGGGAAGGGTATTCTATTTGAAAAAAGAAGTGAAAGAGTTAGACCTCAAACAGATGATAAAATTCTTTTAGGATGGAATGCATTAATGAATACGGCGCTTTGCAAAGCGTTTGCTGCCACAGGAAATGAATCTTTCAAAAAAATAGCAATAGAAAACATGCAGTTTTTGCTAAAAAAGGTTTCAAACAATAACCCTGTTGACTTTTTTCATAGCTGGAAAAATGATATTGCTAAACAACCCGCCTTCCTTGATGATTATGCCTTTTTGATCCAGGCCTTGATACAACTACAGGAAATTACGGGTGATACAGATTATCTTGAAAAAGCGAAAGTGATAACTGAACATGTTTTGGAGATATTCAAAGATTCGGCTACTGTTTTTTTCTTTTACACTAATATTACCCAAACAGACGTTATAGTAAGGAAGAAAGAGGTTTATGATGGTGCACAACCATCGGGCAACGCTATAATGGCTGATAACTTGTATAGGTTGGGATTATATTTTGATAAAAGCCAGTGGAAAGAGAAAAGTGTTCAGATGATAAGTTCTTTATTTAATGCTATCGTTCGTTACCCGACTTCTTTTGGTGCCTGGGCCTGCACTCTTTTAGAAATCTCAATTGGAATAAATGAGATCGTTATTATCTCTGAAGAATCACAGCGTATTCTGACTCAGGTTCTTAAAGAGTATATTCCGCATAAGGTAATTATGTCGGCTACTGAAGGAAGCAACTCTTTTCCGCTTTTATCCGGTAAAGAAAAAAATGAGGGATCAGCACTATACTTATGTAGGGATTATTCATGCGAAAACCCGGTGTCATCAATTAGTGCTTTAATTGATTTAATCAGGCGTAAAGAATTAAAAATTAGTAGATAGCTATACAATATTGCAATGTAAAACCCGTTAGAACTTTTACCTCGTAAAAGAGGCTTGTACACCAAAAAAATAAATATTATCCTTGTGAATCGGTTATACTCAAAATCTTATATTTGTCCTTTACCCTTTAAGTGTATGAAAATGAAAAACCTTTATAGTATTCTCCTAGTGGTGGCGTCAACACTAACGCTTACCAGTTGTGGAATCTTTGGAAAGAAGAATAGTAAGGGAAGTACCCTTCCTAATGATGGCCAGGTGCATGGTGTTGCTCCAGGCAGTAAGTATGTTCTTCCAAAGCCTCCTGGTATGGTTTACATACCACAAGGAACATTCCACATGGGTCCTAGTGATGAGGATCCTGCTTATGCATTCAGCGCTAGAAATCGTTCTATTTCTATTAGTGGTTTCTGGATGGATGCTACTGAAATTACCAACAATGAATATCGTCAGTTTGTTTACTGGGTTCGTGACTCAGTTACTGCTTCTGAATTGAAGTATGTAAAAACAGGCAAAGACGGTAACGAATATGTTGATTGGCAGAAAATGAAAACTGTTAAATGGAATGATCCTAAATTCCTTGAGCAGTTAGGTCAAACAAATCTTATACTTCCTCCAGATGACAGAATCTTTGGAAGAATTGAGATTGACCCAAGAAAAATGATCTACCATTCAAAGGTTTTCGATCTTAAAGAAGCTGCCAAGAGAGAAAATGCAACTCAGCCACGTTCTAAATTTATTCTTGAAAAGAAAACTCCGATCTATCCTGATACACTGGTTTGGATAAGAGACTTTGCGTACTCTTATAACGAGCCGATGACAAAAAGATATTTTATGCACCCGGCATTTGGAAACTATCCTGTAGTTGGGGTGAACTGGCATATGGCAACCGCATTTTGTGAGTGGAGTACACATTATCTGAATTCATACCTTATTTCCAAAAACAAACCGCAGGAATCAGATTTTCGTTTGCCTACTGAAGGTCAATGGGAGTATGCAGCCCGTGGCGGTCGCTCTCAATCAATGTTTCCATGGGGTAACTATTATCTTAGAAATAAGAAAGGTTGCTTGATGGCAAACTTTAAACCTGGTCGTGGTAACTATCCTGAGGATGGTGGCTTCTATACCGTAAGAGCAGATGCTTATTGGCCAAATGATTTCGGCCTTTATAATATGGCTGGGAATGTTGCAGAATGGACATCATCAATTTTCTATGAAGGTTCTTTCACTTTCCAACACGATATGAATCCTGACGTTCGTTGGAATGCAAAAGAATCTGATCCTCCCTTAATGAAGAGAAAAGTAATTCGTGGTGGAGGCTGGAAAGATGTTGGCTATTACCTGCAAACAGGAACCCGCACATATGAGTACCAGGATTCAACCAAGTCTTATATCGGATTCCGCAGGGTAATCGATTTGCCTGCTGCACCGCAAAAAGGCCGCAAAAAATAAAAAGTGAACAATAATTCCTTTTGTTTTAGCGTACTTACTTCCAAAACTGACTAATCAAACTGTAATCTTTAATAACCTATAAAACGAGCCCTTTATGCTATTCTTTAAAACACAGCGAGGCCAGGTAGTCCTCAACTTTATTTTCGCCTTTTTTGCAGCCGTGGTAATCCTCGGAGCATTATTTAAAATCCGTCACTGGCCAGCGGCTGATGAAATGATCACTATTGGTCTATTATCTGAAGTAATCGTGTTCTTGGTGATGGCCTTCATGGTTCCTCCTCCAGAAGAACCACATTGGCAACGTTATTTTCCGGACATTAACCTTCACCCGGATCTTGATCCAAATTTCAAACCAACGCCGCTTACTTTACCAGGTTCATCTGCTAATCCTGCATTAACAAAAATGGAAGATATGTTGTCAGCAGCAGATATTACACCGGCAAGTCTTGGTCGCCTTGGTGAAAACTTTAAAAAACTCGGTACTACTGTAGACAAAATAAGTGATGTTAGTGATGCTATTGCAGCTACTAACGATTACTCTGCTAAGACACGTGAAGCAGCAAATGCTCTCGGTCAAATGAAAGATGCTTATGTGAGTGCGTCAAATTCAGCACAGAGTTTTAATGTTGCTGCTGAAGGCACCAAGCAGTTTCATGAGCAGGTACAAGTGCTTACAAAAAATCTTTCTTCATTAAATACCATTTACGAACTGGAACTTCAGGATACCAACAATCATCTGAAAGCAATGAACAGGTTTTACAATAACCTGGTACAAGCTTCAGATGCTATGTCAGGCAGTGTTGATGATGCTAAAAAAGCACATAACCAGATCTCAACATTGGCAGGCAATCTTGGTAAGTTGAACCAGATCTATGGCAATATGCTTAGCGCAATGCAAGGCAAAGCATAAGAAAGTAATAAAGGTTTCGTTTTATAGAATACGAAATCCGTATCCGTGATATTAAGTCACCATTTAATAACAAATCCCGATAAGTTCGGGAAGAAAAACCATAAATGTCATGTCTTTACCTCGTGAGCCCCGGCAAAAGATGATCAACATGATGTACCTGGTGCTAACAGCCCTGCTAGCACTGAACGTATCATCAGAGATCCTTAATGCCTTCAAAACGGTTAACAATAGTCTTCAAGAGACTAACAGAGTAGTAGGTCAATCTACTTCCGATGTAATGACTTCCTTAGAAGAAAAAAAGAAGGACCCAGGTACTGCACAAAAAGCAACTATTTGGTACGCGAAAGCTCAGGAAGTTCAGAAGTATTCTAATAGTATGTATCAATTTATTGATGACCTGAAGAAAAAGATATCCGACGGAGCTAAGTATGATCCGAATTCAGATAAGGATAAAGGAATTGATAACCTGGATGTAACAACCCGGGTAATGGTTGAGAAGGGCGATGGAAAATTATTAAGAACTAAATTGGATGAATACAAAACCAATATTCTTAAAATTGATTCGCAAATCTCAAACACTTTTAAAACGTCATTGCCGATTAACACGGAAATGCCCAAAACTAAGAATAAGAGTAACAAAACATGGGAGTCCGCTTATTTTCATATGGTGCCTACAGTAGCTGCACTTACAATTTTGAGCAAGTTTCAAAATGATGTAAAAACATCAGAAAATAAAGTGATTACCTTTTGCCATGAACAAGTGGGCAAAGTTATTTACAGACAAGATGCATTTGCAGCATTAGCAATTGCGAATACTACTAACGCTTTACCAGGTCAGGAAATAGAAATAACAGCTGGTGTAGGTGGTTTCAGTAAAGCTATAACACCGAGAATTTCTATAGGAGGACAAACTGTTTCATTAGGTGAAGATGGTGCAGCTCACTATAAGTTTAAAGCTGATAGGCTTGGTAGTAATTCTATTCCAGTGGTTATATCTTATACTGACCAGGATGGACAAGTTAAAAATATTACCAAAACTGTTGACTATGTGGTAGGCCAATCAAGTGCTGCAGTTCAACTTGATAATATGAACGTACTATTTATTGGAGTTGACAACCCGGTTACAATTTCAGGTAGTGGTAGCGTAGATCAGATAAAGGCGTCCATTAGCGGTGGTGGCGGAGTTCTTAACGGAAGTGGTGCACATCGTACTATACGTGTAACTCAGGAAACAGATGATTGTTTTATTTCCGTAGTTACTCCTGATGGAAAGACAACAAGGATGCAATTCCGTGTTCGTTCAATTCCTGATCCATCACCATTGGTAGGTACATTTAAGAGCGGTAATATCCCTACTGCAGTTATCAAAAGTCAGGTTGGTGTACGTGCTATTGTTGAAAATTTTTATTATAAAACACAGTTTAA
>JBIOVR010000510.1:0-4088 GCA_044867875.1 Chitinophagaceae bacterium | reverse complement strand
TTAAAGAAATTAGTTGTTATTGGTGACAGGGTATTGATAAAACCGACCAGGCCAGATGAACGAACTGCCAGCGGTCTTTATTTGCCACCCGGTGTGCAGGAAAAAGAAAAAGTTCAACAAGGATATGTTATAAAAACTGGTCCCGGTTATGCGATACCAATGCCCGTAGATGATGAACCATGGAAGCAGGATGATGACCAGGTAAAGTATGTACCGCTACAAGTAAAGGAGGGTGACCTTGCAATATTCTTATTGAGCGGCGCCACTGAAGTGATGTATGAGAAAGAAAAATATTTTATCGTTCCGCAAAGTGCCATACTGATGTTGGAAAGGGAAGAGGATCTATGAAAAAAGTATTTTCAATATTAATTTTATTTGGTTGCTTAATAGAAGTATCAGCACAAAAGGGCATTGATGGCCTGATACAGGCTGAAAAAAATTTTGCCGCGTATTCTGTAAGTAATAGCACTAAAGAAGCTTTTCTGAAATTTCTTGACAGCGACGGAATTGTTTTTGATAATGGTAAGCCGGTGAATGGAATTGAAACCTGGAATAAAAGAGAGAAAAAGCCAGGTGTTCTAAATTGGTCTCCTCAATATGCAGAAATAGCAGCATCCGGCGATTTTGGTTATACGACAGGACCATGGACATTTCAACCAACATCCCTTTCTGATTCTGTTGTTGCAAGAGGTCAATATACGACTGTGTGGTATATCAATAATAATGGAGAATGGAAATTCCTTGTTGACCTCGGGGTGAGTAATACGCCAGTTAATTCTTCAACAGATGTAAAGAATGTCAATGCTGAAAAACAATTATCCGGCCCGGTTCCCCATCCCGGACTGCTTGGGGCAGAAAATGATTTTCTGAAATTAGCCGCTGAAAACAAAATAAGAGCATATGAGAAATACTTATCGGATAAAAGTATTTTGAATCGCAATGGGTATTTACCTGCAGCAACCTCTTCAGATCGTAATAAATTAATTGAGTTGACCCCATCTTCTATTCAATATAAAGTGGAAGGTTGGGAAATGTCACAACTTCTGGATATGGGCTATGCATACGGTACGACAGTTATTAATGGAAAGACAGAAAACTATTTGCGGATTTGGAGATGGGGGTACGGGGAATGGAAGATCGCTTTGGAAGTGTTGCGATATTAATTTATTTACTAATTTATATTATGGCAGACAAAACAAAATTTCTGGAAGCAGTAAAGACTGGTTACACTTTTAAATGCGAAGCTTATAAAATTGGTTGTGCAGTTTTAGATGGTGAAGTTGTAAGTGATGCAGCTGTTCTGCTTCCATTAAAAACAATGAACCGGCATGGTTTGATCGCCGGTGCAACTGGTACAGGTAAAACAAAAACCTTACAAGTGCTAAGTGAAATTTTAAGTGATGCAAGTGTGCCGGTTGTGATGATGGATATTAAAGGTGATCTTAGTGGTATTGCTGCTGCGGGACTTGAAAATGATAAAATAAAAGAAAGAGTACAGAAATTAAATGTTGAGTTCAAACCAACTGCTTATCCAACCGAGTTACTTACACTAAGTAACCAGAAAGGAGCAAGGCTAAGAGCAACAGTAAGTGAATTTGGACCCGTGCTGCTTTCAAAAATTTTAGGATTAAATGATACACAGGGCGGCCTTGTTGCAATGATCTTTAAATATTGCGATGATAGCAAGCTTCCTTTACTGGATCTGAAAGATTTTATTAAAGTATTGCAATATGTAAGCGATGAAGGAAAAGCTGAATTGGAAAAGACGTATGGAAAAATTTCTACCACTTCTACCGGAACCATTTTAAGAAAAGTAATAGAGCTTCAGCAGCAAGGCGCCGATGTATTTTTTGGTGAAACAAGTTTTGATGTAGAAGACCTGTTGCGGATCAGTGATGATGGTCGCGGAATGATCTCGGTTGTTCGTGTTACTGACTTGCAGGATAGGCCAAAACTGTTTTCAACTTTCATGTTGCAATTACTTGCCGAGTTATATGCAAGCTGCCCGGAAGAAGGTGATCTGGATAAGCCAAAACTGGTAATGTTCATTGATGAAGCACATCTTATTTTCCAGGAAGCCAGCCCCGCTTTGCTACAACAAATTGAAACGATCATTAAACTGATCCGTTCAAAAGGAATTGGTATTTTCTTTTGTACACAAAATCCAATGGATGTTCCGGCCTCCGTGCTTGCACAATTAGGATTAAAAGTACAGCATGCTTTAAGAGCATTTACTGCTGCTGATAGAAAAGTAATTAAGCAAACCGCAGAAAACTATCCCGAAACAGAATTTTATAAAACAGATGATCTGATCACGCAGCTAGGCATTGGCGAAGCATTAATTACAATGCTGAATGAAAAAGGGATTCCAACGCCTCTTGTTCATTGTATGCTTCGACCTCCGCAAAGCAGGATGGATATTTTAACGGATGCTGAAATAGAGGGATTGATAAGCAAATCAAAAATTGCGGCGAAGTATAATAAGATAGTTGATAGTGAAAGTGCTTATGAAATACTCAATGAAAAATTAAATGAAGCCGCTAAAGAAGATGAACAAATAAAACAGCGAAAAGTTGAAGGGAAGACAGAAAGAAAGTCAACAAAAGAAGATAAAGGGATTTTTGACGACCCTATTGTAAAAAGTATGACTCGTACTGCTGGCAATACAATTGTAAGAAGTTTATTGGGTGTTTTAGGACTTGGCGGCAGAAGTCGTCGTAGCAGATCTTTATTTTAATCTTACCCAACCGGCATTATCAACTTCTAATTTATTTTCAGCCTGTAAAAATTCGATCACTTTCCAGGCTTTTTCTTTTTTAATTGCGCCTAACTGATCCATTAATTCCTTTGAAGGTAAAGGTTGAGGCGCTAAAACAGTTTGAATACGATTACTGATCTTTTCAAATTCTTTTTCATCGATATGAACTTTCTTCTGTCGTAAGCAATTATCACACACCTTACAATTATGTAATTTATTATCTCCAAAATAACTACCGATCATTTTGCTGCGGCAGGTCACAAGCTCCTGCACATACTGAACTATGTTTTTTACTCTTGCTATAAATTTCTCTTTCCGTTTATGATACAGATCCATGTTTATAGAAAGATCTTCAACTCTTACACGGTTGCGTGGAAAATAAAGCTGCGGTGAATCTTTCTGTGGTTCGTAATGAATGATTCCATATTGATGTAATTGGTAGAGATCTTTTTTAATATCTCCAACGTCTTTCTTTAATAAGCGGATCAAAACCATTTCAGAAATAGAAGTGGGAAAATCAAAAATGCCTTCATAGCCACGAAGCAAAGCTTTGATGGCAGGTTCCAGTTCAGGGTGAGATGTTTCAAAATCATACAATGCTCCCTTTGTCGTGGTAAATTTAATTTTTGATGGAAGAAAAACTTGCTCATTCAATGAAAGCCAGCTATCCTGTTCCAATGCTTTTAATGAATAAATAGCAGTGTGAGTATTTAGCTTGAATTTTTTTATAAAATCATTGATATCAAAATCAAAATAATTTCCTTCGCCGCTGCTCGCAGGTATTTGTAAATAATTTGCTACTGATTGATAAACATTTTTCATATCATCCAATGATGGATAACGGATTGCAGCTAATCCTTCCAATTCGGTAATATCATTATCATCATAAAGCAAAACGGCAAACGATTTTTCACCATCTCGGCCTGCACGACCTGCTTCCTGGTAATAATTTTCAAGGCAATCGGGAACATCTGCATGAATTACCGAACGAACATCGGGTTTGTCAATTCCCATCCCGAATGCATTGGTGCAAATAATAACTCTTGTTTTATTTTTTATCCATTCTTCCTGGCGTTTGTTTCTTTCTTCTTGTGGCAAACCGGCATGATAAAAATCAGCTACAAGGTTTTGCAGTTGTAGCAATTCAGCTATCTCTTTTGTTCGTTTCCGGCTTTTACAATAAACAATTGCACTGCCCTGAACTTTATTTAATATCTCAATTATTTTATTGATCTTGGAATCGACCTTAAAAACACTATAAGAAAGATTTTTTCTTTCAAAAGACTGACGAAAGATATTTTTTTCTTTGAACTGAAGCTTCTCACAAATA
>JBIOVR010000509.1:0-11817 GCA_044867875.1 Chitinophagaceae bacterium | reverse complement strand
CTATCTGGATATATAGCCTTTTTGTTTTTATCCAGATAGAAAAATCGACAATATATATTGGTTTGAGAACCCAAATGATCAGAACAACAAGGAATAGTAAACCAGAAACAATAGATAATATTTTATTACAAAGTTTAGCTTCGTGTTGTGAATAATAAAGCGATAAAAATTTATCCATTAACACCAAGCCCGTAAAATAAACTATTTCCGCAAAAAAAACTCTTAGATCAAGGCTGCCCCCAAGAAGCGTATGTCCTATAAAAAGATAACCAAGAATTGCAATGATATAAAAGAATAAAAGCTGGATCGCAGCAGTTATCAATGTAAAGGAAAAGATCTTATTGCGATCGTAATTTGTACCTGCCACACCATGCCAAACAATCGCTGCATCTGTGCCCAGCCCGGTAATGATATGGATCAAAGCCGCATTCACAATGATCAATGAAAGAGTTCCAAACTGGCTTGCGCCAGCAAGCTTTGCTATTAGCATGCTGATCAAAAAACCGATAACAGTAAAAATGACTCTGAAAATAAATCCTCTTAGTAGAAGCTGCACGATTTAAGTTTATGCAAATAACTATAATTTTATTCAAACCCGAACCTAAAGATGATTTCGTATAGATTTATGTTAGATTTCTTTTTGTTGTCCACCAATATGCCCTGTTTCTGATGCCGTGATCTTTTGTTCTGCCAGGATCATTAAAGAATAGCCGCCCCACAGCTTAACACTGGTTTTTTTATTTATGCTGTATGAAAAATTACGTAACTTCTTTTTGATATATTGTTTAAAAGATACTGATTTTCTAATATCGGTAACTGGTTTTGTGTACTCCCAATCAATGACCGTAAAACCAGAATCTTTTAAAAACCACCACACCATCTCTTCCGAAAAATAATGCAGGTGTCCTACTGCTTTCCTTTGCTGAAGCATAACATGTGGTTTCAAAATGGTACGACAAGACAGATCCAGTGGAATATGAAAAACAAAATACGGGGATTTGTTTTTAAGTTTTTGCAAAAAGCCGTAATAATCGCTTATATGTTCAAGGACATCAATTACCAAAATAACATCGGTATTGGTTTCCAAATAATCATTAAAAAAATCCCCTAAATAAAATTGCACCCTTTTACTTTTTCGTTTTTCTGCAAGCGAAATTGCCTGCGGGGATATATCGTATCCTTTTAATGTTTTTATGTCAGGATTTTTTTTAGCAAGACTTGTTAGTATTTCCCCTGCACCACAACCCACTTCAACAATCTCATTTGCACTAATTTTATTTCGTTCAATAAGTGAATTAATAATATCAGCTTTCCATGGACTATCTTCTACGTCCCATGTTGGGTTATTTTCAAAATAATCTCCGTTTATATACATGTTTGATTCCTGCATAAAAATATTTTAACTAAAAGCAAATTGAGATCCTATCCCTTCTTATCACTCCGCGATAATTTATCCTGCTTTATCTGAATAAATGAATTTCTGTCTATGTAGTAAGCAAACAATAAATAGAATATTGGCAAAAAGCTAAGCAATTTAAGAGCAAAACTGCCAGTAAAAAAACCGAGAAGATAGAAAACAATTAATACAAAGACATTTCCAAGCAACTGCATATCATCAATAGAGCAAACCACCTTAAAATGATAATAACTGGGTTGCGTAAAATTAAGATCAATTGGTTTTGTAAAATGAAACCCGTCTGTTACAACTATCCGGGGATGTTTGTCATATACTTCTATTATAACCGGCTCTTCATTTGTTAACGGGTATATCTCTTTATTATTTACAATCACTCTTACATTAAGAATGCTAAGCAGCAATTGCTTCTTTCTGCTGATGACAATATAATATTGAGCAGGTATATGTTTTTATTTCAGTGAGCGGATGATCTCGATAAAATCAACTGCAACCAGCGAAGCACCACCAACCAATCCCCCATCCACATCAGGACAACTGAATAATTCTTTTGCGTTATTTGCTTTTACACTACCTCCATAAAGAATAGGAACCTGGTTTGCAATTACCTCACCGTATTTGCTTGTAATAACAGAACGTAAATGTGCATGCATTTCTTGTGCTTGTGCAGTTGTAGCCGTTTTCCCGGTACCAATTGCCCATATTGGCTCATAAGCGATCACAATTCCCTTTATTTGTTCTGAGGTTAAATGAAACAAAGACTCCTGAAGTTGTTTTGCTACAAATTCGTTCTGTGTCCCAGCCTCACGAATTGCTAAAGCTTCGCCACAACAAAAAATTGGAGTTACAAAATTTTCAATGCAAAGATTCACTTTGTCGGCGAGTATTGCATTTGTCTCTAAAAAGTATTCTCTTCTTTCGCTATGTCCAACTACGCAGTAATTGATATTCAGAGAATGAAGCATTTCAACAGATATCTCACCAGTATAAGCACCAGATCTTTTATGATAACAATTTTGAGCAGCTGCATAATAATTTTTTTCTTCTGCAACTTCACTTCGTGTCATTGTCAGGTATGGATAAGGAACTGCAAAAATTGCTTTTTGGTGATCTTTTAATTTAATTTCTGCTGCGAGGATATCATCTAAAAGTTTTTCTCCTTGCTGAAACGTCAAATTCATCTTCCAGTTAGCTGCCGCAATTTGTGTACGCATGATTTGGTTTTAATAGTTCTTAAAGATATAGGTAAGAATTGTTTTTTCATTTTCCGTGATCGCTTTTCCTTTCAAGGTTTTCCAGTTATCAATATCTGTTAATGCTTTTTCCAACTCATATCTCCGCAAACCATCACTGCCCCAGGAAAAATTGGGAATATACTTTGGTGTAAGCCCCGTTTCAAAAACATTGCTGCAGACACCCATTACTGTTCCTGTATTTATTGATGTATTAATTGCTGTTTTTGAATAATCGCCCATAAAAACACCACATTTTTTTCCGGCATTCATCTCTCCTTTTGTGGTCCATACTTTTACTGTACTTGCATTATTCTTGATATTTGAATTTGTAGTACCAGCTCCAAGATTACACCACTCACCTATTACTGAGTCGCCAATATAGCCATCATGAGCTTTATTTGAATAAGCAAAGAATACTGAGTTTTTAATTTCGCCGCCTGCGGTACAATAAGGACCTATAGTGGTAGCACCGTAGATGCAGGAGTTCATTTTAATGACAACTCCTTCACCGCATGCAAATGGGCCCCTGATAGCAGTGCCTTCCATAATAAGAGAGTTTTTCCCTATATAGATAGGGCCTTCAAATGCATTTAGGACACAATGCTCAACATTTGCTCCTTTCTCAATAAAAATATCTCCTGGCTTAGTAACTTTATTGGTTTTTGAGATCTTTTGTGACTTTCTTTTTTCAGTCAATAAGCTGAAATCCTGGCGGATCGCATAATCATTCAATTGGAAAATATCCCAGGGAAATTGGATACTCTTTACTTCTTCACGAATTGTTATTGCTTTTGATACTTTGATCTTATTTGGCTCATGTATCTCTTTTTTTGAAAATCTGAAAATAATGCCGGTATTCCCGTTTGCAGAAATAAATTCTCCGTCTTTTAATTTTTTAAGTGCCTTTATAAGTTTTGGGGTGGGAAGAATATTTCCGTGTATCATGAAGCAAGTATCATCTTCAGTTATCTTTTCAAGATGAATTGACCGGTCAAGATCTTTATAATCATCTTCCAAACGATCATAGGATATTACACCAAGAATTTTTTCCCATTTTTCCCTGATCGTCAGAATACCCACTCTTATATCCTGTATCTGCCTTGTAAGTGTAAATGGATATAAGTTTTCAGGCTGGCAAAATTCTTCAGTAAATATGATTTTAGCAGGCATGCGGTAAAGCTAAAGATTTTAAAAAAATAAAAGCCCCGAAGAAGAATCTCCGGGACTAAAGTATAGCCATGAAAAACAAAAACTTAATAATATCCTAATGTAGGAATTTATTTTTTCTTTTCGTATTTCCGTTTGAATTTATCGATACGGCCTGCCGTATCAACCAGCATATTCTTACCGGTAAAAAATGGATGGGATGTATTTGATATCTCCAATTTTACAAGGGGGTATTCGTTTCCATCTTCCCATTTGATTGTTTCTTTAGAGCCAGCAGTTGATCTGCTCAAAAAAGTGTGACCATTACTCATATCCTTAAAAACTACTAGGCGATAACTTTTCGGATGAATATCCTGTTTCATAAATGTTTGATTTAAAGGCTGTACGGATTTGGCCGTACTAATTAAAAAATTTAGCTGCAAAAGTAACGTAACATAAGCTAATCACCAACAGAAGGGCTAAAAAATAGAAAAGCGCCGGATTTTTCTTCCGTTCATTTGCCGAAGCTCCTGAACGTCTTACTAACCCAACGCTTTCCGTGAGGCTTCATGTCTTTTGACGGACTTTTCTACCTCAGCGATCAAATTCTTCTTTTGACGGATTCCTCTGATCGCAGACCCTTCGAATCTTTTGACGGACTTTCCGGATCTCAGATCAAACTCGCTTTTGACGGCTCATTCAATCTTATAACGCTAAGTTGCTTTGATAAAAATTACTTTCCAAATTTTTTGCCTCTTTGATACCCACCTGTTTTGCACAAATTAAATTTGAGATATTCACAAAATAAGGCTAGTTATGAACAGCTTATAAACTAATTAATCCCGCATATTGACAAACTGAAGAGGCAAGTTCAAATTAGACGACCTGCATAGTTGAATGACGGATTGCAGGTCATCAATTTTTTTTCCGGTTACTCTCACAAGGTCATCATTTATTGATGCCTGCACCTTCATTCCGGAGTCTTTTATCAGTTTAACTATCTTCTTTGCGTCATCCTGCGGAAGGCCATTTCTTACCTTCACTTCTTTTTTCCAGGTTTTGCCACTTTGTATCCCTTCTTTGCTTAGATCGAATGCTAACGGATCTATTCCTTGTTTATGGGCCCTGCTTATAAGTACATCACAAAGCTGGCGCATTTTCATATCATCATCAGTTTCGATATTGATCTTGAAATCTTTTTTATTCAGATCAATTACAACATGACTTCCTTTAAAGTCAAACCTGTTGGTTATTTCTTTTGAGGTCACATTAACTGCGTTGTCGAGTGCTTGCGCATCTACTTTTGAAACAATATCAAATGAAGGCATAGTATAATTTTAGATTTATAAAATTGAAGGTTTTAAACTGAGTTTAAAAATAAAGTTATAAAAAAAGAAAACCTCTCTTAGAAAAGAGAGGTTTTAATACACATGAGAAAACTTTTTTATTGAGTCTGTCCTACCCTGCTTTGTTCATCTTGTGAACTGCTGCTTCTGCGTCGTGGTTGATTTTGCTGACTTGTCTTTCCGAAACGCCATGTAAAGGTTCCGGTTAATTGTCTTGTATCAGGCCGGGAAATAAATCCGCCATCCACCATTCCGTATGTATTTCTGCCTTCAAATTTTTGCCATGCAAATGGATCCCGGAAATTAAATCGAAGAGTTCCTTTTCCTTTCATTACTTGTTTTTGTAAACCAATACTCATCTGGTAAATCGGTTCCATTTGCGTAAGGCCCGCAAGCGCCTTGTGACGGTAAAATCCACTCAACTCAGCGCTCCATCCTTTTTTAAAAGTGAAGTTATTCGTTACGTTAGCTGTAAAGGAAGTATAAGACATATCAATGCTAAGTGTATCATAACCTCCTTCATAATGATTAGTGAAAACATTTGCAAAGAAATTGCCACTCCACCATTTCGCAAATGCAATTGGTGCTGTAAAAGAAAGACCAATGTTGGTAAATCTTGCAACATTATCAACTGTCAGGTATCGTATTTTACTATTGGGCTCAGGTTTCACTATTTGGGAAATAATATCATCTGTCTTATTGAAATTAAACGTGGTTATAAACTTGCCATTGAAACTATGTGTCAGGTCAATATTATGAGCATATTGAGGACGGAGGTAAATATTTCCTTGCCTGTAGGAAAGTGTATCCAGAAAATAAATAAAGGGATTTAAATCCTGGTAATTGGGTCTTTGGATACGGCGGCCATAAGCGATTGTCAATATATTTTTCTTATCAAGCTTATAACTAATAAATGCAGTTGGAAACAAGTTTGTAGTATCTCTTTTAAATGTCTCGTGTGTTAATACCTGGTTGCCATTAGCAACGCTGTTCTCAATTCTTAATCCCCCTTGCAAAGTCCATTTTTTAATTGCCTTGCTGTAATTAATATATCCGGCGTTAATATTCTCATCATAAATAAAATGATTGGAACGAATATGATCAGTTTCCCATTCATTATTAACCATTCGTTCATAGTTAACGAGGTTATCATTTCTTACATAACTGATTTTTACACCTGCTTCAATTTTCCCACTTTTAAAAGGTTGTGTATAATCACTTTTAAAAGTGTAGATATTAATATTGGATGGCAAATGCCCCTTTAAATAGGATGTTCCTGTTTTTTGTAATGAGCCGCTATAGAATTCCGTAGTCAGAAGCATATCAGAAACATTATCATATACCACATAATCAAAATCTGCCGTTAGCTCTTTACCTATGGTATCAAACGTATGTTTCCAGTTAAGATTAAGAGTTCCATTTTGAAATTTGATATGATTATCAGTTGTAGAAACTAGCCGGCCTTCTAACTGCATATTTTCATCAACAAGGTTAGAAACAGAAACTGGTGTCGGATGTCCCTTAAATGTAAATCCACTAACTATAATTCCGAAAATATTTTTCTTATCCGCATACCAGTCTAATCCCAATTTCAAAGTATGATTGTTGTTGCCAAATTTGAATTTGGTTTCGGTGAAATTATAACCAGTAGTGTTGTAGTTGTCATCCATAAAACGGCTATCAAAACTCAGGCGATTCATACCTCGAAAAACATTAGGGTTATAATTGCCGAAAAAATTGATCTTATTCTTTCTCCAGTTAAAATTGAAACTGTTTTGTGATTTTGGGATCATGTAAAGTGCTTGATCAGGCTTATAGAAGCTTGTAGTTGCACCTAGCATTACGCTTCCGTTAAAGCCATTGTTCAGTCCTTTTTTTGTTTTGATATTTATAATACCCGAATTCCCTGAAGCATCATATTTAGATGAAGGATTAGTCATTATCTCAATTTGGTCAAGCGATGAGGCCGGCATATTACGTAGAAGCATCGCCAGGTCAGATGCAGATAAATAGGTTTGCTTGCCATCCATCAAGACGATAACACCCTGTTTGCCTCTTAAATTAATATTACCATCGTTGTCAATAGTAATGCCCGGTGATTTTTCTAGTATATCGAGAGCAGTAGAACCGACACTTGTTGGAGATGCCTCTACATTTACTACTGTCTTATCGATCTTTGTTTCAATAAATGGTTTCTTAGCAGTTACCGTCACTTCCTGCATTGATTTTGCATCTGCGGAAAGTTTAATTGTTGAAGCATTAAAAGTTGAATTTTCACTTGTGATCTCTAGTGATTGACCAAATTTTTTCTGAAAACCCACTGAAGAAACTAATAGTAGGAACTTGCCCTCAATTATATTTTCAAATTCATACTTTCCTTCTTTGTTCGTTACAGCAATTTTCACCAGCGATGAATCCTTTGCCCGCAACAACGATACAGAAGCCGATTGTACTGGCTTATGTAATTCATCAGTGATAACTCCAGAAATTCTACCAATCTTAGTTTGTGAAAAGACAACAGCAGATAATAAAAGACTTATTAAAAGCGTGGATAATTTTCTCATAACAGGGCTATACTTTAGTTGATAATTGGCTACTGCATAAAATTGCAGCTAATAAAATCTTTTAAGAAATGAAATATGATAAGATTCGTAGATGTAGTGTTGAAGGGCAAATTCTACTTATCTATACACAAGCGGTAAGAATCTTATTTAATAAATAGCATTTGTGAAAAATTGTTAAAAAGAAAAACCCGTTTTGAAAAAAACGGGTTTGCTTTTCGAAAACTAAAACTGACTGCTTGTATTTTTTCAGGGCTATACTTGATCTAATGGTTGTGATCTTATTTATTCTCCTGTTTTCACACGATTTTGTTCATCATTTGCTCCGCCTGTTTTTCTTTTAGGTGTATTACCAACCTTTCCTTTTGCAAAACGATATGTAAAGCCAAGTGCTACTTGCCTTGAATCACGACGCTGTTGGAAGGAAGCATCGATGTTGCTATATTCTACATGACCTCTTATTTTCTGATTGCGGAATACATCACGACCAGTTAATCTCAATGTTCCCTTTCCTTTAAATAATTGCTGGCTGATTCCCATATTTACCATTCCAAAACTTTTGATCTGGAAAACGCCTTGAACTCCACCCGAGTTATAATACCCGCTTAGTTCAGCACTCAGTGTTTTTCCAAGTTTAAATTGATTTTGAAGATTAGCCTGGAGGGTTGTGGCTCCCGTCTTTACATGATCACCATTTATTACTCCTTCAAACGCATTGTTATAGAGATTTGCCCACAGGTTCGGAGTCCAGAATTTTTTAATTGTTCCACTTGCACTAACTGATATCCCATATTGACGCTGCTTTGCAATATTATCTTTCTTCACATAAGTTTCATTTTTGTCAGTGTTTTGTTGGAGTACTTCGTTGATGATATCAGTTGTTTTAGTATAGTTCAAAGTTGTATTTATAATTCCTTTGAAGCTATGAGTAAGTTCAATGTTATGGGCAAATTGTGGTTGCAGATTTGGGTTACCTTGTTCAAAAGTGTATTTATCAAGGAAAAGAATGAATGGATTCAGATCTTGGTAATTGGGTCTTTGAATACGGCGGCCATAATTCAACACAAAACTATTTTTCTCACTTGGTTTAAATTGAATAAAAGCAGTTGGGAATAATTGTGTGTAATGACGATCGAATTTCTCGCCTGTTGTTACCAGGTCACCTGTTGCATTTGTATTTTCAAGTCTCAAACCAAATTGTCCAAACCATTTTTTTGAAAAAGGCCTTGTGTAATTTGCATAGGCGGCGTTCACATTCTCTTCATAGATAAAATGATTGCTGCGGCCATAATCCGGAACTCTCATGCCATAATTAACGCTATCATAAATTGCATTGTTATCGGTTTCTACAAAACTTGTTTTTACACCTGCTTCAAACTTCGCACCTTTTTTTAATGGCAATGTGTAGTCAACTTTGGCAGAATAAATATCTATCACTTGTGGTAAACTGCCGAGCAATGTATCTGGTTTTTTAGTTGCCATGCCACTAGGATCATAATATGCGTTAACCAGGTATTGCGAATTTGAAGTTCTGTATGTGAGATAATCAAAGTCAGCTGTTATCTCCTGTCCGGTAGTATCGAGTAAATGACGGAAGTTTGCATTTGTACTGAAATTTTTCCATTCTCTGTCATTGCTTGTTTTAGCAAGAGTTTGGCTCAATAATACTTGATTAGCATCTGAAATAAGAACATCACTTTGATTAGAGAATAATCCGGGGTTATAATATCCTGTAAAAACAGCACCAAATGTTGTTTTCTTATTTAGAAAATAGTCAAATCCAACTTTAGCATTATAAGACTGACCTTCATCTTTAATTCTTGATTCCTGGTCGAAATATGATTTGATTTCTTTGGTTGAATGCTCAATGAATTTTTCTTTGAATATCCAGATCCTGCCAATTTTTGCGATAGTTATATCCAAGCGTAGTAAACAGATTCAATTTATTTTTTCTATAATTAAAATTGAATGATTCACTCACTTTTGGATAACGCCCCTGGCTCCACGTTGAAGATATGCTTCCATTATATCCAAATTGTTTACTCTTTTTTGTTTTGATATTAATAATACCTGCATTACCGGCTGCATCATATTTTGCAGGCGGGTTGGTCATTATTTCAATTTGATCCAATTGATTGCTGCTTAGATTGCGCAGGTAGTTTGCAAGGTCTGCGCCTGACAAATAAGAAGGCCTTCCATCAATGTATATCTGTACACCTTGTTTCCCTTTCAAGCTGATGTTACCATCTTTATCGATCGAAACGCCCGGAGATTTTTCCAATACTTCCAAAGCTGAAGTACCTACATTAGTAATAGAAGCTTCAACATTCACGATCGTTCTATCAATTTTCTGTTCGATCAATGGTTTTTTAGCTGCTACAGTTACCCCTGCAAGATCTTTTGCAACAGGAACAAGTTCGATGGTCTTAAGAGTAACATTTGTATTTGTTGGAGTGATCTCAAATGACTCTGAAAAACCCTTGCTATGGCCAACAGCGGTAATTGAAACGAAGTATTTCCCTTCGATTACATTTTCAAATACAAAGTTGCCGTTTTTATTAGCAGCACTGATCTTCGCGACACTTGAATCCTTGGCCCGTAACAAAGTAATGGTTGCTGCTTCAACTGTTTTGGTATTTCCGTCCATTACTTGTCCGGAGACCTTTCCTAGGCTCTTTTGTGCTTGGCTTGAAAAGGATAAGGTTAGAATGGCTATTAATAAGGTCAAAAACTTTCTCATTTTGAATGGTTTAAGTGTATTAGTACTCTCTATTAGTTATTACAGTTCAAAGATAGGTACTTGTTAATGCCAAGTACATTGTTTTAAAATAAGCGGCCATATTTCTTGATAAGTGGCCGGTTCCCATGACATCAATATGACGCTGGCCTCAAAATCGGGTTACATTATTCTCATTATTCATGATTAGTGGTATTTAGGTTATTTAAAGGGTTTAATGTCATTGATCAATTATAAAATGAAGGTAATAGAGTAGAAAGCGAAGGGCAATGACTGAACGGTAGGACAGCCCCAACTATCGGTAAAAAAGGATTTGAATCGGTTTAAAGAGGCGTTTCGGATTCACCGACTGCCTGTTTATATTGCAGGAAATTAGAATGATGATCATTGACTTTAGATCGGATACAGTTACAAAACCAACACCAGCCATGCTGCAAGCGATGATGACTGCAAAAGTGGGTGATGATGTTTTTAGTGAAGACCCTTCGATAAATGAATTAGAAAGAATGTCTGCAGAAATGTTTGGAATGGAATCTGGCCTCTTCTGCCCTTCCGGAACTATGACGAACCAGATCGCCATTAAATGTCATACACAACCTGGTGATGAGGTAATCTGTGATGAGAGTTCACATGTTTACCAATATGAGGGAGGAGGCATTGCATTTAATTCATCGGCCTCAGTAAAGCTTTTGTATGGCGACAGAGGAAGAATAAATGCTACACAAGTAAAAGCGGCGATTAATGCTGATGACAATCATAAAGCTAATTCAAGTTTAGTATGTCTTGAAAATACTAGTAATCGTGGCGGAGGCAGTTGTTATGATTTTAATGAAATAAAAAAGATCAAAGAGGTATGTACTGAAAATCATCTTGCCCTTCATTTGGATGGAGCAAGATTATGGAATGCATTGATCGCAAAAAATGAAACTTCAAAACAATACGGTGAAACTTTTGATAGCATTTCGATCTGTCTGAGTAAGGGCCTTGGTTGCCCGGTCGGCAGTGTATTGATCGGCAAAAAAGACTTTATAAAAAAAGCAAGACGGATCCGAAAAGTGTTTGGGGGCGGAATGAGACAAGCAGGTTTTCTTGCTGCCGCAGGTATTTACGCTTTAAAAAATAATATTGAAAGACTAAAACAGGATCATGATAATGCAAAGAAGATCAGCGAAGTAATAGCTGAAACTTCTATGGCCAGATCAGTTTTCCCAGTTGAAACAAACATCATCATTTTTGAAACTGTTGCTTCTGCTGGAGAGATCGTAGAGAAGTTAAAGCAGAAAAACATTCTTTGTTATGCTATAGCTCCTGATCGTGTACGATTAGTTGTACATCTTGATATAACTGAAGAAATGGTCAATAAAACAATTGAAATTAT
>JBIOVR010000508.1:0-15616 GCA_044867875.1 Chitinophagaceae bacterium | reverse complement strand
CTTTTTCTTTTTCATTTTTCATCTTTCGCCCAGGATAGCTGTGGCATTCGAATCAGTTTACTTACCTGCACACCTGGTACAGAACTTTATTCAACATTCGGCCATAGTGCATTAAGAATTGTTGATAGTAACAACAGCACCGATATTGTTTTCAACTATGGCACTTTCGATTATTATGATCCCGACTTCTATACAAAATTTGTAAAAGGCAAGTTGCTCTACTATGTAGATCCCAGTTCCATGGACTCCTTCATGTATGAATATGAATTTTTTAAAAGAGGTGTGACAGAACAGGTGATAAACATTTCTTGTAACGAAAAACAAAAATTACTTGCAGCGTTATATGAAAATATAAAAAAAGAAAACAGGGAGTATCGCTACGATTTTAATTATGATAACTGTACCACACGGCTACGTGATATGGTAGAAAAAGCAGCAGGTAAACAACTTGAATCAAAAAACATTTTACCAAAACCCGGTACAACATTCAGAAATTTAATACATGTTTATCTTGACAGAGGCGGTCAGCAATGGAGCAAATTGGGTATTGATATTCTTCTTGGAACTCCCATGGATAAAAAAGTAACGAACCGCGAAGCAATGTTCTTACCAGATTATTTATTAATGGCCTTCGACAGTTCCCAATTGAACAGGCAACCAGTTGTGAGTGAGAAAAAGATCCTGTTGAATTATTTTGATGCCTACAAAACAAAAACTGGCATCACCCCTTTTATCGTTTTTGGGATTTTATTTCTATTGATCGCCGTTTTGAGCATTTTTGTTTTCAAAAGATGGAATTTATTTCTCAAAATATTTGATTTCTTTTTCTTTGTTATAGTTGGCTTGATCGGCTTACTGATCTTGTTCATGTGGTTTGGAACAGAACATGCCATGTGTAAGAATAACTTCAATTTACTTTGGGCCTTACCTACTCATTTGCCAGTTGCATTTATGTTATTCAGTAAAAAACAGTGGATCAATAGTTACTTCCGCTTTATCTTTTTTTATACGATCGCTTTATTACTGGCATGGTTCTTTCTCCCCCAACAATTCAATACAGCTTTACTTCCTGTAGTTGGGATCATCTTAATAAGAAGTTTTTTCTTAAGCAAACGAAACCATTAATGGAAAAAACAGTTTTATACCAAACCAAAAAAATATTTTATCGCAGCAGTGGCAGCGGTGATCCTGTAATGCTTGTTCATGGTTTTGGTGAAGACGGAAATGTATGGGATAAACAGGTTGAACATTTAAAAAACAAATACCATCTTATCGTTCCCGATCTTCCCGGCAGCGGACTATCAGAAATGCTCAATGATATGAGCATGGAGGGCATGGCCGAAGTGTTGCACACAATTATTCATGAAGAAAATATTGACAAGTGTACAGTGATCGGGCATAGCATGGGAGGCTATATCACATTAGCTCTTGTTGAAAGTTATTGGAACCATGTAAATGCATTTGGCCTTTTTCATTCCTCCGCTTTTGCCGATACAGAAGAAAAAAAAGAAACCCGCAAAAAAGGAATTGAATTCATAAAACAACATGGAGCTTTTGAATTTTTAAAAACATCCACTCCAAATCTCTTCTCTCCAAATTCCAAAGAACAAATACCAAATTCTATTACCACATTTATTGAAAGCTTAAAAGATCTTACACCTGAAGCACTCATAGCATATTATGAAGCAATGATGAGCCGGCCTGACCGGACTTTTATATTAAAAAACACAAAAAACCCTGTGCTTTTCATTGCCGGCGAACATGATGTTGCTATTCCTTTGAATGATGTCCTGAAGCAGTGTCATCTACCTGAAAAATCATATTTTCATGTTTTGAAAAAATCCGGCCATATGGGAATGATGGAAGAGACACAAAACGCCAACCGGATATTAGAAGAATTTTTGCTGGAGAAATGAAAACTAAGTCGGTGAGAAATGAAGACAAAGTTCCTGGGCTTTATTATTGGTTTATTACTCTCCTTATCTACATACGCAAATCATATAGTAGGTGGTGAAATGTGGTATACGTTTGTAAGCCAGGCAGGAGGTATCTATACTTATTCAGTTACAGTAAAATTATTCAGAGATCTTTCATCAGGCACCTTGTTGGATAACCCGATCAACATAGCTGTATATGCAAAAGCTTCAAATACGCTTTTTGATTCCAGGGTAGTTTCTCAAAGTGGTTTATCAACATTAACCGCTATTCCCGGTCCGTGTATAATTAATCCACCTCTTGTATCATACCAGGTTGGGTTATATACTTTTTCTCTTTCTCTCCCAGCCTCTCAATTTGGCTACACCATTGTATGGGCACGATGCTGCAGAGTAAGTAGTATAAGTAATATTGCTCCTCCTTCTTCTAATTTCGGCGCCACTTATACAGCTGAAATACCAGGCAACTTTTCAGAACCAACAGGGTCAGTAAATAACAGCGCAAAATTTTTGGGTATAGATACAGTCATTATTTGTGCTGGTTATCCATTTACATACAATTTTGGCGCTACAGATGCCGATGGCGATATATTGACTTATGAATTTTGTGAAGGATATTCCAACACCGGGGGAACAGTTCCTAATCCGCCGTTGCCACCACCTTATAATCCTCTTCTTTATAATTCTCCATATAGCAGCGCATCTCCAATGGGAAGCAGTGTTACAATCAATGCCACAAACGGCATGATATCTGGCACAGCTCCTGCAGCTGGCATCTATGTCGTTACAGTTTGTGTACAAGAATGGCGTAATGGCAAATTGCTTGCAACGCAGAGAAAAGATCTTCAGATCAAAGTGGCCGATTGCGATGTAGCAACAGTAACACTTGAGCCTGGTGGCTATATTAATTGTAATAATTTAAACATGTCATTTTCTAATCTTTCACCAAGTGCACTTATCAATAGTTATTTCTGGGATTTTGGAGACCTGGCAACATTTGCCGATAGTTCTCATTTAGCCGCACCTAATTATACATACCCGGATACAGGGATATATACCATAAAAGTGGTTGCTAATAGAAATGCGCCTTGTTCTGATTCAACTACTGCGCAGGTTAAAGTATATCCCGGTTTCTTTCCTGACTTTGATATTACCGGTATGTGTATGAATGCTCCGATCAAATTCTCTGACCGAACAACCGCTGCTTATGGGAGTGTTAATTTCTGGAGATATAATTTTGGTGTTGTTTCTATTTCAAATGATACCTCGCGTCTACAAAGTCCGCAATACACTTATGCAACTATTGGAAATTATAATGCTGAATTTATTGTAGGGAGTACTAAAGGTTGTCGCGATACTATTTATAAAACCGTGACCGTTATTGATAAACCGCCGATCCTTATGGCATTTCGGGATACAATTATCTGTAATGTTGATACAGTAAAATTAAATGCAAGTGGAAGTGGTGCTATTTCATGGACCCCGAATTACAATATTTTAAATTCAACATTAGTGTCACCATCTGTCTTTCCAAAAACAACCACTGTATATACTGTAGAATTTAATGATAATGGATGCCTTAATACTGACTCAGTTAAAGTAAGAGTTATTACCAGGGTTATTCTCACTGCAAGTAATGATACTTCTATTTGCGCCAATGATCCTGTACAGCTTTTTGCAAATACGGACGGGTTAAAGTATACGTGGTCGCCAGTTCCTACGTTAAGTAATCCCAATATTTTAAACCCGATCGCTACTCCAGCCGTAACAACAACCTATCAAATTACATCCAGGATCGGTGGATGTACTGCAACTGAAGATGTAGTAATAACAGTTTTGCCGAAACCAATTGTGAATGCCGGCAATGACGTTGCTATTTGTTACAACTCAACAACGCAATTGAATGCGCAAACAAATGGAACAGCATTTACCTGGTCTAATGCATCAAGCTTAAGTGAGGCAACTGTGCTGGATCCTATTGCCACTCCAACAAACACTACTCCCTATATATTAACAGCAACCGATATTTCTTCCGGCTGTCCGAAACCTTCTTATGATACGGTTATAGTAACTGTATTGCCGAAAGTAAAAGCATTTGCAGGAAACGACACCGTCATCATTGCTAGCCTTCCATTGCAATTAAAAGCAACCGGTGGTGTAAATTATCAGTGGTCGCCTGCAACAGGTTTGAATAATTCTAATATACAGGGCCCAATTGCTACACTTGATGGCAACCCGGAATACATTACCTACCTGGTTACAGTTAAGGACCAGGCAGGTTGTTTTGATACAGCAAGTATTTCGATCCATGTGTATAAAACAGGACCGGAAATTTTTATGCCAACCGGGTTTACGCCAAATGGCGATGGCCGTAATGATGTATTCAGACCAATATATGTTGGAATGAAAACAATAGATTATTTCAGTGTATATGATCGCTGGGGAGGTTTAATTTATAGTCACAAACAGGATGATGGACAAGGATGGGATGGAACAATTAAAGGAGCTAAACAAAACTCTGGTACTTTTATTTGGATGGTAAAAGCAACTGATGTCATTGGGAATGTTCATTTCAAAAAAGGAACTGTATTGCTTATCAGGTAACAATGTAAATAACACTGTTTTGAAATCCTCTTACAGAAGGGTTTTTCTTTTTTATACAACAACTTTATTGTGCAGCATTCGTTTATTTATCAAGGTCTTTTAACGGATTAGTAACCTTCTTGATAATTAGATATGCAATTAAATTTTTGTAATTTTAAACCCGATTCCGGCCCGGTGGAAACAATTCTCCAGGCTTCCTTATTGTTCAATTCTGAAAAGAGCTTTCGGCAAAGAACATACGAACCATATCCGGCATGAAAAAGTTATTGGTTATAATTTTTATCTGTTGCGCAGTTCCCTCTTTTGCCCGCCACATTACTGGCGGTGAAATATTTTATGAATACATAGGCCCCGGTGGTCTAGCAGGAACCAGTACTTATAAGATCACACTTAAACTTTTCAGAGATTGTTTTTCAGGCGGTGCAGAACTTGATCCTACTGTAAATATTGGGATATTTGATAAGCTTTCAAATGCCAGGATCAATGGTTCTCCGTTCGAAGTGAATCTTGACCATGTTCAGCAAATACAGAAAGGTGGAAACATTCCCTGCATTATCAATCCTCCACAGGTTTGTTACCAGGTTGGCTTTTATTATTTGACAGTAACACTTACTAATAATCAAATGGGTTATTGGATATCATTTCAAAGATGCTGTCGTGTAGATAATATCACCAACCTGAGTGTGCCTATTGGAGTGGGTGCAACGTATGTGGGGAGTATAGCAGGATCAAATACACTTGGTGCAGGCAATCACAATTCAAGTCCTCAATTTTATTTAAGAGATACTGCGCTGGTTTGTCAAAACAGGAATTTTACACTTGATTTTAGCGCTTCTGATCCCGATGGTGATGTATTAACTTATGAATTTTGTGATGCATATTCCGGTGGTACCGAAACAAGCCCTGTTGTGCCTAACCCACCTCCACCTCCATACAATGTTGTTCCTTATGCTAATGGTTATAGTGCCTCCTCGCCATTGGGTTCGGGAGTTACCATTAATCCAACTACCGGTATCATTTCGGGTATTGCACCGGCAGCAGGATCTTTTGTTATTACTGTTTGTATAAATGAATGGAGAAACGGAAGCATCATTAATACCCACCGTAAAGATTTTATTTTAAAAGTTGCTGATTGTGATTTTGTCGCTGCACAATTGCCATTGTCAGCAGTATTCTGCGATGACTTTAATGTTGGTTTTGCAAATCAAACTCCCACTTCACTTATTTATGCCTGGCATTGGGATTTTGGTGTTAATGGTATTTTATCTGATACATCGAACGCCGAAACACCTTCATTTACTTATCCTGATACCGGGTCATATACTATAAAACTCGTTGTTAATCCCGGTGATCCATGTTCAGATTCTGCAACTATGCAGATGGGTCTTTATCCCGGTTTCTTTCCTGATTTTATTTCATCGGGCATTTGTGTTACTAAACCAACTTCATTTACAGATGCTACTACAACGGTCTATGGTGCAGTAAGTGCATGGCAATGGAACTTTGGAGAATTATCTGCGAGCAATGATACCTCTCGTTTGCGAAACCCTGTTTATACTTATTCCGCTATTGGTATAAAGAATGTACAATTGATTGTGCAAAGCAGTAAAGGTTGTATTGACACGGTAACAAAAGATATTACCATCATCGATAAGCCACCCATAACACTTCCATTCAGAGATACGCTGATCTGTTTTGTAGATACCCTTCAATTAGGTGCTTCGGGTTCCGGTGTTTTTTCATGGACGCCGAATTATAATATTATTTCAGCAAACACTGCCAATCCACTTGTTTATCCTAAAACAACGACATGGTATAAAGTGCAGTTGGATGAAAATGGTTGCATTAATAACGACTCAATAAGAGTAAGAGTTGTTGATCATGTAACACTTTCTACAAGGACGGATACTACTTTCTGCAAAGGTGATGGAGTGCAATTAGGTGCAAACACGAATGGACTACAATTCTCATGGGTTCCAACTCTGAATCTGGATAATCCGAATATACTTAACCCTGTTGCGAACCCTCCTGTTGCTACAACGTACCAACTTACTGCAAGGATTGGTGGTTGTTCTGCAACAGACGATGTAAAAGTGTTTGTTACTCCATATCCTGTAGTAAACGCCGGACCCGATGTCAGTATTTGTTATAACACGTCGGTTCAATTAAACGGAGTAGTGAAAGCAAATAATTATTATTGGAGACCACAGGGCTCACTTAATAATCCAAATATTTTAAATCCAATAGCCCATCCTGCGTTGACAACAAAATATATTCTAACAGCAACTGATACCTTAGGATGCCCCAAACCGGGATATGATACTGTGACAGTAACTGTTCGTCCCAAAGTACAAGCTTCTGCTGGCAGAGACACGATGATAGTTTTCGGTCAGCCATTGCAATTAAATGCCAGTGGTGGTGAGAATTTTTCATGGACACCATCTGATTATTTAAATAATACTTCCGTTTCAAACCCGGTTGCTAAGATCAATTCAAGTATAGACAGCATTCGATATAAAGTTTATGTAACCGACTTATTGGGTTGTCTTGATTCCGCATCAGTCCTTGTAAAGATCTTTCGCACCAACCCACAGATATTTGTTCCATCCGGCTTTACACCTAATGGCGATGGGTTAAATGATGTTTTAAAACCGATTGCAGTGGGGGTGGAACGCATTGAATATTTCAGCGTATATAATCGTTGGGGCCAACTTGTTTTCACCACTACTATAAATGGCAAAGGATGGGATGGCCAGATCGGGGGTAAACCTCAAACAACAAATACTTTTGTTTGGATGGTAAAAGCGGTTGACTATACCGGCAAGCCAATTTTCCAAAAAGGAACATCTACACTTATCCGTTAAATTTTAGATTGCAGATTGCAGATTTTAGATTTGCTTTGTATTAGTAGAAATAGATCTGGCATAAATCTGAAATCAAAAATTACAATGTCTAAAATTGTTTTTATTACCGGCGCTTCATCAGGATTTGGAAAAGCATGTGCAGAAAAATTTGCTTGTCATGGGTATGATGTAATTATCAATGGGCGCCGTGAGGATAGGCTTCTTGAATTAAAAGATCATCTTGAAAAAAAATACAATACGGCAATTCTCGTTTCTGATTTTGATGTAAGAAACAGGGCTCAGGTATTTGAAGCAGTTAAAAATATTCCGGGCGAATGGCAGCATATAGATATTTTGATAAACAATGCAGGTCTTGCACTTGGCAGAGACTATTTTGATGAGGCGGATATTGATGATTGGGATACGATGATAGACACGAATGTGAAAGGATTGATCTATTCAACAAAAGCATTATTGCCATTTCTTAAAAAAAGTCCATCGCCTCATATTATTAATCTGGGTTCTGTGGCAAGAGACGTTTATGAAAAAGGAAATGTTTATTGCGCCACAAAAGCGGCAGTTGATATTCTTTCACAATCAATGCGGGTCGATCTTTTAAGACATGGAATTAAGGTTACTGCTATACACCCCGGCGCTGCAGAAACAGAATTCTCACTTGTTCGGTTTAAAGGTGATGAAACAACTGCAAAGAATATATATGACGGCCTTACTCCACTTACAGCAGAAGATGTAGCTGATGTGATCTATTACTGTACTTCGCTACCTCGGCATGTTTGTATAAATGATCTTGTCCTGACCTGCACTCAACAGGCTAATGCGATCTACTTTAATCGCAAATGAATTTGGCTTCTCAACATTTTTCAACTAGTTAAATCAATTTCGTAGTTTTACCACTACAAGTCTCTCCTCCTTACTTAAGTACCTGTTGTTTTTCCTTATTTCGTTTCATTAAACTTGCGTAGTTCATCTTGTAACTTATACCCGGTATTGAATATTATTAATTAAAAATTTAGAACACAGGATAATAGAATCTATTTTTATGTTGCTATCATTTCAATACCTTATAAGAACCCTTATGAAAAAGCCCTACCTGGTTTTACTTACACTAACACTAAGTATCCTCTCTGCCAATTCACAATCAAATGTGATCAAGGTGCAAGCTTGCAATGATCAGCTGATTGCTCACCAGGTTGACAGTCTCAAAAAATTATATTCTGATGATGGCTTTATGCTGTTGAAAGAAGCTTCCATCACTATGGAAAGTGAATATGAAATGCCCGTCATCGTTCCATTGACACAAGGAAGCCTTTATCAATTTGTTTTTATTGGTGACTATTCAAGCCGTCTTTATGAAGTTCGCATGTTCGACTGGAATGAAAAGCAAGTTGTCTTCAAACAAAAAAAATGGGGTGACATTGATGGCAATATAATTTCTTACGATTATCAACCCAAGTTCTCTGAATTCCACATGATGAAACCTGTACAGGTAAACAAACAAAAAAAGAAGAACCTCTGTGGTTATGTGATGATGTTTAAGAAAGTGAAGTAGTCAGAACCACGATTTAAAGGATTTTATTGGGATTAAAAGGAAAAGATGATGCAGTAGACCTGTTTTGACCAATCGTTTGAATTGAATTCCTAATTACAAATTTATCCTCGCTATTTAATTCCGTGACGTTATTAATCATATATGTTTAATATGATTGTTCATTCTAAAGAATGTGCTCTAAAGTATTACATCTTTATTTCCTGTTAATCCTTTTCTAATCTTACAAATCGTGGTTTTGGTTTATTGCGCCAATGACACCGTCAATTGCACACCTGCTCTTGTGTTTGTGATTGGCGCTGTAGTGGCGATCTTAGGGATCGTTCTTTGCTGCTGGAAATAGAATGTGGCTCTTATACGACTATTAACAACGTAGTCTATTGTTGGATTAATATTGATGACCTTTTGTCCTGCTGTACCGAATGATGTATGCTGATCCAATTTGCTATTCGCAGTAGCGTCATCCCGAATACTGAAATCAAGTTTGAATGTAACATCATTATCCAATTTCAACTTACCTATTTTTTTAATTAGAGGCATACCTCTGACTATCCAGTCAGCACCAATCGTTAATTCTGTAGAATGATTTTCTGCTAATTGATAATCAATAAGACTCAAACTTAATTGTCTTGTTTTTCGATATTCCATCCTTGCAGTAAGCCTGTTAGTAAAAGTCATATCAAGTCCAAACAACGGGCTGAATTCTTCAGTGATGGTAATATTTGGGACTAAGAAATAAGGAACAAAATTATTCGTAAGGGGGTCAACAAATGACGGGTATCCATAATGGAAAGGATCCTGGAAGAATAAGGCTGAATTATAACTATTCATACTTAATATGCTACGATATCCATGACGTATCATCAAATTGGTAAATGTCTTTTCAAGGCCTTTTATACCAGTTGCATTATATGTAATATTCCAGTTTGGTTTTGCTTTTAAACCGCTGAATGGATTTGCACTCGTTTTCGGATTTGAATTCTTCACCATCGAAATACTTAAAGGATCTTTGTTAGTATACGCAGAAATAAAAGCAGGAATAAGTACATCTTGTGCATACCTGCCATAACCCTTGTAATAACCATCAGGGCCAGGGGTGTGACTTGAATACGGATTTTCCTTATCAAGCTTCCCGGAAATAACGAGCCTGTTATTTTCAAACTGTCTGAATGTTTCGGATACAATATTCGGATCGAACTTCTTAAATAATGTTTGATAAGAAATGTAACTGATACTAAAACCCCCAAGAGAATATGGATTCACCCTTTTAGGTATTTCTATACCTGTTAACGTGGTATCTTTAAACAGATCAGAATAGTTCTTAGTAAATGTTTTATCCATATTAAGATCAATCGTAAGATCTCTTACGGGTGAAACCAATGCTGTAAGATTTAATCGTTGATCGTAACGTTGCAGGAATAACGCATTGAAACGTGGATCCTTTGATAAGACACCTTCTTGTCCTTTTTGGTTTACCCAATTTGTATCAGGCTGATAACCTAAAATAAAATCAAAGCCCGGCTGCATGCTTTTCCAGTTCTGACCTAAAAATCTGGTACTGTCAAGATAACCCGGCAACGAAGTACCGGCAGTTTCTGTGTATTGAATTCCCACTCTCTTTAATGAAGTAACCAGTTTTGCAGCTCCCTTTACTATTCCATTTACTTCAGGTAAAGAATTTTGTTTCTGTGCTTTTCTTAATTTTCTTTCTTCTTTGCGTTGAAGCTTTCTGAGTTTTCTTGCTTCCTTTCTTGTAAGTGAATCAGTTTTTACAATTTTATTTCCTTTCTTGGTATTTGAAGGATTGTTAGCTGGAGGATTATTATTTTGCTGGGCGGTTGTCGGTGTATTAGAATAAACAGCTCTTAAAAATCTGGACTTATTATAAAGCTGTTCAAAACCCAGGTCAGCATTTAAATTTGTAGTTTTCCCGTTTGTTATTATGTTACCAAGACCTTTTGCAAGCAAGGATGCGCCGATCCAGTCATAATCTGCTTTATAGCTTGCCCTCAAAGAGGTCCAATCAATCACGGGGAATTTTATGGTTGGGAAATTATAAGTAAATGTTGCATCCTGGTGAAAATGGGTATTTCTTCCACCATCAAAGAAATTCTTTCTTACTGTTTCCTTTTTCTCTTTAGTATCAATACGGCCAGCAGGTTCATCTACTCTTGCATTATTAATGGCATTATAATCCAGGCTGATCGATCTTGACAGATCCCAACGAACGATATAGTAACGATCAAAAGTGAAATACTTATCGTAACTCTCAGGAATTTTATATGGACCACCTCCTACATTCTTAGGTTGTAATGCACCAAATTGCCTGAACACATCTCCCCTGAACGAAATTTGCGTAGGGCTGTAATTCAAATTAAAATCTTTTATGAACGATAGCCATTTCGAATTTGATTTTATTAAATTTTTGAACGGTTCGAAATATTTTGGCCGGGGCGCATAATTATAACTGATGGCACCACGGGTCCTTTTTATTTCATCAAGATCGATCAATGGATTTTTTCTATTGATCTTTGTAAAAGAATAATTAAAATCAAGATTTGAAATATCCCAGAATCGCGGTTTCTTATTATTAAGTTTTAATTTCTTTACGTTGGTAAGTGTTATTGTTTTGATCGTTGTTTCATCAACAGCCGCTCTCTTTATCGAATCCTGATCTTCTTTAGGACTCGCATTCAATTTATCTTTGAGTCGTATATCCAGATCATATGGATCGAATTCAGGTGTGGAACTATTATGACTAATGCCCGCATAGATCGGAATCTGCATTCCGAAATTTCGTGGAAGTAATTTACCTGCATCAATGTTAGCAGATATATCGAACTGGGCATAGTCTTCCTTGCTGCGTTCATTTACTTTTTGTTCCAATGTACCAAAGCCCATGCTCCTCGCCCCTATAGTTGCATTTATGTTGAGAAGGTCGGCACCAATTATATCCAATCTTCCAATAGCCGCCCAACCTCCTTTTTCATCAAGATGTGATAGACGCAACTCATTAAACCATATTTCTGCCGTTATCGGTTCAAATTTTAAATTTTCGATACCAAGAAAAATACCTTTCACTTCACCAAGATTTGGATTTCCAATGATGGCAAATTTTCTATCACCAATTGTCTCACTGTAATATTGAGCCGGTGTAACTCCAGCCCGGTTTCTTCTTGTTTTTAATCGAACTAATTCCTGCAGATCAAGAGCAAGATTATTTTCTTCAGGCCAAATGCCCAATGAATCGGTGGTACCCCATTTTGTAATTTTTAAAGGCACCCTTATTTCATAATAGTTAGTTGCAAAATCATTCCCGATGCGTATCACAGCATTCAGGTCCTTGTCTTTTATAAATTCCCCAGGAAATCCATTCTCAGCATGCACAAACATATCGAGCTTACCATATTGACGAAGATCATAGTTTATGGTTTTAAATACGCCCCTGCTTTCTTTTTGAGTAAGATTATTGAACTTAAGACTTAATGATTGCTCATTTAATAATAAAGGAACATTGTTATTACTGAGCTGTTGTTGTCTTTCAATTCCGGGTGGCTGTTTATACGGTATTGGTTGGCGCTGGTCATTTTCTTCCACGTTTACTGCTAACACGTCCACTTTTACCGGGTCGTTTGCAGGTAATTTTTTAAAGATACCTGTAGTATCCACTTCATAAGAAAAACGGCGCCATTGATTGCGAATCAATTCAAGTTTCGCAAAACGACAAACCACTGTATCCTCGAAACCAGTAAGGAACATACGAATGAAACGGATCGATTTAAAGTCAGGAATATTTCCAACTTTATTCTGAAACTGGTTTACAGGTATCCTGAATAAATACCAGTGTTCTGTCCTTTGTTGTCCATTTACAGGAGTTATCGGCACTTCTCTTACATCTGTGATAAAATTGCTACCTGGCGTCATGAATGGCTTTAGGTCAACTCTATATTGAAAGTATTCCTCTACTTCATTCAACGTATTATCACGATTCAATTCTTCCTGGTCTGGATACAATGTAAATGCATTAATAAATTCTGTATTGTTATCTGATATAGGTGAATTACCATGAGGACTGTTTACTTCTTTATATCTGCCTAAAATTCCGGTATGTGTCTGATCATATACAGGATCACGATAGTTTCTAAAATTATCATCTGATGGATCTGCAATAGCTTTTTTATAACTAGCATAATTGACCCCAAAATTTGCCTGGAGGTTAGCTAAATAAGCGGCCTGTTTAGTTCTTTCTAAAGAATCAGTCAGTCCATCATAGCCCACATCCTGGTAAGGACGATCATCCGGATCGTTACTGAATGCGTTTGTAACTTGTATAGGATTAGATGGCACACGACCCCAAACAGTATTTGTATCCACAGGTATGACAGGATTCTTTAATGTTGGAAAACCATTTTCATAAGATCGTCTACCATCTCTTAAAACATCTTCGGATATATTTCCAAGATTAAAATATAGTTGACCGCCGGTACTTGTCGGTTTGCTCACAAAAGGATCCTGCAGCCAAAATTCTATAAATTCGATATTGCCTGTTTCAAAATCCGTCTGATCAAGATTGCGCATCAAACCACCCCATGCCTGCTTTGGGTTTAATAAATTTCCATTTGCATTTACCCTGGTGTTCCTGTATTCAAAATTGTAAGGCCCTTTTTCTTTTGGATAAAATGCCATGTCAAATGTGGTAATAAGCGATTGTCCAAAATCATTTGTTTTGTTTGGAAAAATTTCAGTTGAATAAACCTGTCTTGTTTCAGGTTTTGATAATTCATCCGCATTTCCCTTCAAAGGGTTATTTGAATTATTTAATTCCTGCAATACTTGTTCAATATTGTACCAGGCAAGTTTGGCCCGGTTATATCCATAAGCAAGATTATTACTAAGCTGTGCTTCGGGGAATAAAATATTTCCATTTGCATCAACTGCTTTTTGCGGAGTTGATGACATGGTCCAACTGATCAGTGGAAAACGGAGATCGATGCTGCTGCGTGTACCTTCGAAATCGTCAAGATAGATCGCTCCTTCATTTCCCTTACCTATTTGCTTGGCATGACCCGGATCGAGAAATGCAGCTTCGCCATAAGCTCTTATGCTTGACATTGCTTTTGTAGAATAGAAAGGAAGTTTATCAAGCCAGCGTGAAAGTCTCGGGATATCATTTTGATAATCGAAGTCGACACCATACATCGTATTACGAATTGGGTCATCACCATAATTCTGTTTTATGAAAAAGGGTCTTTCGCTCAATCTTACCATTGTTGCGCCAAGGGTAAGTTTCTTGCTGGCAAGATAATCCAACCGCAGTGCGAAATAACTCCTGTTTTGCAAACCATAAGTTGCATTGTTCTCATATTGAATATTAACAGGAATGCCAGCATTGATTATTGCCTGATTAATTATTTTTAAGGAGCCAAGATCATAATTGATCTCATAATCTACATTCTCTTGAAGTTGTTGCCCTCCTGCTGATACAGTGACTGAACCGCGTGGAATATTAAATCCAAGTTGATATTCAGAAGTTCCTAAACCGGATTTACTTTTCCCAACAAATTTGAAACGATTAAGATTTGCATAAGTCTGAGCGATGGCTTTAATGGTATCGTATAACGGGTAAAAAAGATATTTTTCTCTTTGCTGCAAACTATCCGGCCCCTTATAAACATATTCAAGATCCCGACCGAAAGGTTCGAGCACAGGAAATATGATCCGGCTTAGTGATGAAATAACCGTATAGCCTTCTACAAAGTCAAATACGCCATCAGGCTGCGGGTCATTTTGATTATTTAACCGGTCAAGGTTTAATAAAGAGATAAGTGGCTGTCCCTTGTAGGGATCAGTTACATCAGCTGGTGGTAAATATCTTTTTTCACCAAGACTTGGTTCTTCATACAAAACATCCAACTTAAAATCTGAACGTTCCAGTTGACCAAATCCAACAGAATAAACGTTCTTCATCATTAATTCCCAAATCGGGAGATTAGTACGTTGTGATGTTGCTTTTAATAGTTTTAAATATAAAACAGGTGTTGATGTACCACTTGAATCCGGTGGAACATCAGTAGAAAATTCACCAACCTGGAATACTTTTCCGTTATACGTGTATTGGAATGCGACACCTAATACTTCATCGGGTTGCAATTGCTGGTTTAATGAAATAAAACCAACCTGCGGATTAAAATAATAATCCTGTGGCAAAAGCTTGCGGGCAAATGTCTTTTCAAAATCCTGAACTGGTTGAAGACCTGCTCCTGATAATACACTTGTAACTGATGAAGAACTTCTTGCACCCGGTGTACTTAACAATGAAGAATAAAGTGTGTTTGCATCATTTCTCGGAGGCGTATTTCCTAAGCCATTCCATGGACCGTAAGGCTGCCCTTCACCAAGATCCATTAATGCAACAACATCCCTTGTATCAGTAGTTGCGCCGGTTCTGTTCGTTACCCAAACTTCTATACGAAGGATCTGTATAAGAGAATTTACAACCGGAAGATCCTTCATTGCATTGTTATAATTACTTCTAAAATACTGTGACATCAGGAAGTGACGGTTCTCTTCATATTCATCTGCTTTATAGGTAAAAGATTGTGTTGCTGAACCTCCCTGTAATCCCATTGTTTGACGTTGCGAACGCTGATTGGCGAATACTGTCGTTA
>JBIOVR010000507.1:0-4528 GCA_044867875.1 Chitinophagaceae bacterium | reverse complement strand
TGCTCCTATATTATTCCCAGATAAAAATTCAAACAACTCTGCCCTCTCTTTTTCCTTACTAAACCATGCAGGGTGACGAACTTCTAAAAAGAATTGCAATTCCTTTGGCAACGATAACATGAATTTAAACAGATCATCTTTCCTGTTTGGAGAAAAAGTGTCGCTTACCTGCACGAAGATGGGACCGAGATTTTCTTCAAAAGCCTGGACACCGCGAAGAAATTCTCTTGTCAGAAATTCTTTTCCTTTCAAAGTTCCTCGATGTGTAACTCCCTGGTACATTTTTGGGCAGAAAAGAAAATCTCTTCCTTTTGCTTTTTCTTTCCATTTACCTATTCCCGCTGCACCATATATTTTGTAATGCGTCGCATTTAACTCGATGCAGTTATAATGCTCAACATAATGTTGCAAGAAATTTTTTTCTTTTGTTTTTGGCGGATAGATTTTTCCGACCCATTCAGGTCGACCCCATTTTGCGCAGCCGAGGTATACTTTACCTTGCTTGGCCGGTTTGCTGCTTAATATCTTTTTATTGAAAGCGGGTTCAGCGGGTAATGAAAAATCAATGGTGCTTAATTCATTTTCTTCAACTCTTCCGAATTCCATAACAACATCGTTTACTTATTGATATTTCTTTTCAAGATCAAATAAGATCTTTTTATCGGCATCACTAAAGGTCCTTGTTGTATCCTGCGGCACAAAATGAATTTTATAAGATTGAATAGCTATCTCAGGCTTGTTTATATTATAGCCAACAATTCTCAAAGCTTGTAATGCATTGAAGTCGGGTGGCACTTCCACATTCGTTGTATCAAACCAAAAACCAAAACCTTTCTCTGCCAGTGTTTGCCATGAAAAATAACGGCTTGGATCTACTTTTCTTCCGGGTGCAACATCTGCATGTCCAATAAAGTTGGCCTGTGGAATATTATAAGCGCTTTTCAATCGATCAAGCAATTGCAGCAAACTATTCATCTGCGATTCTGTAAATGGTTCGAAGCCATTATTATCAATTTCTATTCCAATGCTCACTGAATTGAGGTCTGTTGCATTTCCCCATTTGCTTACGCCTGCATGATGTGCCCGTAACAGATCATTTAACATGTGATGAACAATACCATCCCGGCAAATAACATAATGTGCACTCACAGCAGTTCTTGGTAATGTAAATGTTCGCAAGGTTGAATCACAACTATTCTGTGCAGTGTGATGTATAACAACAAAGTTGGGACGACGCATGCTAAAGTTCGTTGTGCCAACCCAATTATCAGCATATTGTAAGCCGGTAGAATCCTTTACAGGGTATTCACGCAAAAGTTTTGCATAATTTTTCACCTGCTTCTTATAACTGCGATTAGTGGTTTTGTACACATTGGAAGAACATGCAGAAATTATTACAAAACAAAGACTGGCCAGGTACAAAAAGTATTTCATGTATAGATTATTCAAACTGTAAAGTAAAGAGTTTTTCTGCCATATTAATGCAGTGGTATCATTTTTGAAACACTTTGATGTTATTTGTTTTACAAACTGAAAAAAACTTTTTTATGGCAACACTAAAAGGAAAAAAAGTCGCTATTCTTACAGAAAGCGGTTTTGAAGAGGTGGAACTTACGAGTCCCAAAAAAGCCTTAGAAGATGCAGGAGCTAAAGTGGAAATTGTTTCGCCACAAAAAGAAAAAGTAAAGGCATGGGCACATGATCATTGGTCAATCGAATTACCTGTTGACGTAAATGTGGAAAATGCTGATCCAAATGATTATGATGCATTAATGATCCCGGGCGGTGTTCTTAATCCCGATAAAATGAGAGTGAATGACAAATGCGTGGAATTTGCTCAACATTTTTTACAAGAAGGTAAACCGGTGGCTGCGATTTGTCATGGACCGCAGTTGCTCATAGAAACGGGTATGCTGGAAGGTCGGAATATGACTTCCTATCATTCTGTAAAAACAGATATGATAAATGCTGGGGCAGCATGGGCAGATCGTGAAGTGATAGTTGATAATGGACTAGTTACAAGCCGTAGTCCGAAAGATCTTGAGGCATTTAATAAAAAGATGATCGAAGAGATCAAAGAGGGGAAACATTCACCGGTGACACGAACACCTTCTCCCACACATTAATAACCTTTTTTCATAAAGCTTCTTTCATAAGAAGCTTTTTTATTCCTACATATTCCTTCTGTATTGTCCACCTACTTCGTAAAGTGCATGCGTAATTTGACCAAGTGAACAGTATTTTACGGTTTCCATCAATTCTTCAAAAAGATTTCCATTTTGTATCGCAACGGATTTTAACCGATTGAGCATTTCTTCTGATCTATTTTCATTACGTTTCCAAAAAGCATGAAGGTTTTGAATCTGCTGTTCCTTTTCTTCTTTCGTGCTTCTTATCACTTCATTTGGAATAATTGTTGGAGAACCTTGTTTATTTAAAAATGTATTGACACCAACTATCGGATACTCACCGGTATGTTTCTGATGTTCGTAATACAAACTTTCTTCCTGTATCTTATTTCGTTGATACATTCTTTCCATTGCTCCTAATACTCCTCCACGTTCAGTAATACGATCGAATTCTGACAACACTGCTGCTTCAACCAGGTCAGTTAATTCTTCTATAGCAAAACTGCCTTGCGTGAAATTTTCAGTTTTTGCAGAACCCAGTTCACGATTAATGATAAGTTGGATCGCCATTGCTCTTCTTACACTTTCTTCCGTTGGCGTTGTTATTGCTTCATCATAAGCATTTGTATGAAGCGAATTGCAATTATCATAAATAGCATACAATGCCTGCAGTGTTGTACGAATATCATTGAAATCAATTTCCTGCGCATGCAAACTTCTTCCCGATGTTTGGATATGGTATTTCAACATCTGGCTGCGTTTATTGGCTTTGTATTTATATCGCATTGCCTTAGCCCAAATTCTCCTGGCTACTCTGCCGATCACACTGTATTCCGGATCCATACCATTGCTGAAAAAGAAAGAAAGGTTAGCTGCAAAATCGTCGATGTTCATTCCACGACTTAAATAATATTCAACATACGTAAACCCATTGGACAATGTAAATGCAAGTTGTGTAATAGGATTGGCTCCTGCTTCTGCAATATGATATCCACTGATACTTACACTATAAAAATTCCTGATCTTTTGCTTAATAAAATATTCCTGTACATCGCCCATCAGCTTTAATGCAAACTCAGTAGAAAAAATACAGGTGTTCTGCGCCTGGTCTTCTTTTAAAATATCTGCTTGCACAGTTCCTCTTACTTGTTGCAAGGCAGTTTGTTTACATTGTTCATAAATTTCTTTTGGCAAAACTTCATCGCCGCTTAATCCAAGTAATTTCAAACCAAGCCCATCATTTCCCACAGGCAAACTATTGGGCGATGATGTATTGTTATATATCGGTCCTGCAGATCCTTTATATTTTTCCTCGCTAATTTTTTTAAAATTCTTTTCCAATCCTAGCTCTTTTATCTTTTTCTCACATTGCTGATCTATTGCCGCATTCATAAAAAATGCAAGTAACATCGGTGCAGGTCCATTGATGGTCATAGAAACAGAGGTCTTCGGATCACAAAGATCAAAACCACTATATAATTTTTTTGCATCGTCAACTGTTGCAATACTTACACCAGCATTACCAATTTTTCCATAAATATCAGGACGATGATCAGGATCCTCACCATAAAGCGTTACGCTGTCAAATGCAGTAGACAATCTCTTCGCAGGCTGATCAACACTTACGTAATGAAACCGTATGTTAGTTCTTTCAGGCCCACCTTCACCCGCAAACATTCTTGTCGGGTCTTCGCCTTCTCTCTTTAATGGAAATACGCCACCTGTAAATGGAAAAGAACCCGGCACATTTTCCTGTGCCTGCCAGCGAAGCAAGTCACCCCAATCTTTAAACTTTGGTAAAACAACTTTTGGAATTCTTGTTCCCGATAAACTTTTACTGAACATTTCCTGCCTGATCACTTTATCACGAACCTTATATTCATAATAATCTTTTTCGTAAGCTTTTATTTTTGATTGCCAGTTTGTGATCAGTTTTCTTGCAACAGGTGTTAATTGTTCTTCGTAAAACAATTTCATCTTCTCAAGTACCGCCGAAGAATAACCTTGTGAGCCTTGTGCAAAGGAAAAATTTTTGATATCATCCAATACACCTTGTAGTTGATAAAGCTTTGAAGCAATAGCAGCTTGTTCTTTTACCAATTGATCGTAGCTCCTGTTACTTTCACTTATTTCACTTAAATACCGAACCCTGTTAGACGGAATAATTGCCTGTGTGACTTTTGCTGTTTCAGGAAAATGATATTTACCAAACCTTATGTCTGTTTTTTCTTCAATTTTTTGCAGCAACATTTTAAACAAATGATTGACACCGTCATCATTAAATTTACTGGCAACTGTACCGATGATCGGTAGACTGTCATCTTTTGCAGTAAATAACTGGTGATTTCTTTTATACTGCTTTCTTACATCACTTAATGAATCCAATGCACCGGCTTTAT
>JBIOVR010000506.1:0-6993 GCA_044867875.1 Chitinophagaceae bacterium | reverse complement strand
CCTTGAAATAAAAGAGTTTCCTAAAGAGCCGATTGAAGAACAAGAAGAAGGAAATGAAAAAGAAGAAGGAAAAGAAAAGGGATATGAAGAACTTCCGCCTTACGAACCTACTTTGGATCTAAGAGATTATCGTTATCCTGTATTAGATCTGCTGGAAACTCATGGCAGCGAAAAAATTGTGCAGGATGCAAATGAGTTAGAGAATAATAAGAACCAGATCATTGGTACACTTCGCAATTACGATATCGAGATACAAAAGATAATGGCAACCGTTGGGCCGACAGTTACTTTATATGAAATAGTTCCAGCTGCTGGTATTCGTATTTCGAGAATAAAAAACCTTGAAGATGACATTGCTTTAAGTCTTGCGGCTTTGGGTATTCGTATCATTGCCCCAATTCCTGGTAAAGGAACGATCGGTATTGAAGTGCCCAATGTGAGAAAGAGTATTGTGAGTATGAAAACTTTATTGGGCTCCGATAAATTTCAACATAACAATTATAGTCTGCCGATCGCTTTGGGTAAAAAAATAGACAATGATAATTTCATTGTTGATCTTACCAGTATGCCGCATTTGCTGATGGCTGGTGCTACGGGCCAGGGTAAATCAGTTGGAGTAAATGCGATCCTTGTTTCATTATTGTATAAAAAACATCCATCACAATTAAAGTTTGTATTGATCGATCCAAAAAAGGTGGAGTTAAGTCTATATCGTGTTATTGAAAATCATTTCCTGGCAAAACTTCCCGGCGAAGAGGAAGCGATCATCACCGACACAAAAAAAGTAGTACATACACTGAATGCACTTTGTATCGAGATGGATAATCGTTATGATCTGTTAAAAGAGGCCGGTGCAAGGAACATTAAGGAATACAATGAAAAATTTGTAAAAAGGAAATTGAATCCATTAAAGGGTCATCAATTCCTTCCTTTTATTGTGTTGGTGATTGATGAGTTTGCCGACCTGATCATGACTGCTGGAAAAGAAATAGAAATGCCTATCGCAAGATTGGCCCAGCTGGCCCGTGCTGTTGGTATTCATTTGATCATTGCAACGCAACGTCCTTCTGTAAATATTATCACAGGTACGATCAAGGCAAACTTCCCTTCACGTATAGCATTTAAGGTGTCTTCAAAAATTGACTCAAGGACAATTCTTGATACTGGCGGTGCCGAACAATTAATTGGAAAAGGAGATATGCTTGTTTCTCATCATGGAGAAGTTACACGTTTGCAATGTGCTTTTGTTGATACTCCTGAAGTTGATAAAGTTGTTAGTCATATTGAAAAACAAAGAGGATACCCTCAAGCATTTCTTTTGCCGGAATATGTCGACGAAAAAGAGCTCGAATCAAAAGATTTTGACGCAACTGATAAAGACGCATTGTTTGAAGATGCTGCCCGTCTTATAGTCCAAAACCAGGTTGGTTCTACTTCGCTTTTACAACGAAGGATGAAGCTGGGTTATAATCGTGCCGGCAGGTTAATGGATCAATTGGAGGCTGCAGGAGTTGTGGGGCCTAACCAGGGAAGTAAAGCCCGTGATGTATTGATCAAGACAGAGGCTGATCTAAATCAACATCTTGCTAATTTAATTTAAGCTGTTAAAAATTTTTGGTAAAGCAACCACATGATGTGGGCTGGCATCCTCTAAGATGTAATTGGCCTATATTTGCGGCCTGCCATAAATGGCATAATATTAGAAAGCAAACAAGGAATTATGAAAAGATTTTATACAATATTGGTTTTATTAATTGGAGTTATCACAATTAAAACAAATGCACAGGCGAGCAATGATCCTGATGCAAAAAAAGTTCTTGATGGAGTAAGTGCTAAGTTTAAAACTTACAAAACCGTTAAATCAACTTTCACTTTTAAAACAGAAAGTTCGGCTGGTAAGACGCTTTCATCAAAAAATGGCACTGTCTGGATCAAAGGTTCTAAATACAAAGTAACTATAGTAGGGCAGGAAATATTTTGTGATGGCGTAAATGTGTGGAATTACGATAAATCGTCAAATGAAGTAACTATCACAAAGTTTGATAACAGCGGCAGTGGGTTAACACCACAAAAAATGTTCACAAACTTTTATGACAAAGATTTTTTGTATAAACTGAATGGTGAAAAAAAGCAGGGTGCAAAAATCATCCAGGAAATTGAATTGACTCCTACAGATAAGACCAAAACTTATCATAAAGTGTATTTATATATTGATAAAACAGGGAAAACTATCAACACAACTAAAGTGATAGAAAAAGATCAGACAAAGCATTCTATCATTGTAAATACATTTACTCCCAATGGCGCAATAGATGACAAGCAGTTTGTTTTTGATGCAAAAAAATATCCCGGAGTTGAGGTCGTAGATAATCGTTGATCATTTTCCCCAACGAAAAGTTTTAATATCAAAACCTGCCAGGTCAAGCACACGGTCAACCACTGTAGCAGCAACCTCATCAATTGTTTTTGGTAGGCTATAGAAAGAAGGGGTGGCGGGGCAAATAATTCCCCCGGCAAGGGTAACCGTTTCCATATTCCTGATATGAATTAAGCTATAAGGGGTATCACGAACAACACATATTAATTTTCTTCTTTCTTTTAAAATAACATCGGCTGCTCTTGTTATAAGATCGTTTGATATGCCGCTGGCAATGCGGCCAAGCGTTCCCATAGAACAAGGCACGACGATCATGGTATTAAATTTACCAGAGCCAGAAGCAAATGGTGCGGTGAAATCTGTAGTCGAATAATTTTTTATTGGTATTTTTTTATGATCGTCGTTTCCCATCTCTGTTTCCCAAACCTGCCTTGCATTTTGCGTCATTACAATTGCAAGGTCATCCCATTGATCCTTCATTGCAAGCATTTTTTCCAATAGCAATCTTGCATATATTGAACCGCTGGCACCAGTAATAGCAACAACTATTTTGTTCATTATTTTAAAATAGGGTTTTTAATTTTATTTAGCGCAAACGTCTGAAATTCTATAGGTTTTTTGAATGAGGTTGATGGAGGTCAATATTTCTCATTTCAACTACAAAAAGGGCAAAATTCAGAATTAAAACTTGCAATATTAATTTTTTATTACCGAGATTAGCTGAGAATTTTCATAGGATAAGGTTTAATGGTTAATGGTTTTTGATTAGGGGCCCCCGATTTCTATCGGGGGTTCTATATTTATAGACCTCCTGTTTTCAAATAAAAAAGGCATTGCGAGCAATACCTTTCATATAAAAACGAAGATGTAGTGTGTTATTTGTTCTTTGGCTTATCCAGCATGTATTCAAATCGTTTACCGCTGTATTCAGCCATATCAGGGACTGAATCAACTTTATAAGCCCCTGCATCTAATTTTTTCTTTGTTTCTTCAAATGCTTTCAGTGTGGCTTCTATGTCGGCATCTGTATGCGCTGCAGAAGGGATAAGACGATAAATGATATGCCCTTTTGGAATTACGGGATAAACAACGATCGATGCGAAGATCCCGTAGTTTTCACGCAAATCCATCACCATTGCAGTTGCTTCTTCTACACCACCTGTCATGTAAACAGGAGTAACTGGGGAATCAGTTTTACCTATATCAAATCCTTTTTCTTTTAAACCACCCTGTAACTTCCTGGCATTGCTCCATAGTTTCTCTTTGAATTCAGGATGAGTTCTTAAAAGCTCCAGCCTTTTTAAATTACCAACCACTAAAGGCATAGGCAAGCTTTTGGCGAAGATCTGGCTACGAATATTGTAACGGATATAATCAACAATATCTCTTGGTCCTGCAATAAAAGCACCGATAGATGCCATAGATTTTGCAAACGTGGAGAAATAAAGATCGATCTGGTCCTGGCAATTCTGCTCTTCGCCAGCGCCGGCACCTGTTTTGCCCAACGTACCAAAACCGTGAGCATCGTCTACCAGCAAGCGGAATTCATATTTTTCTTTTAATGCACATATCTCTTTGAGTTTTCCCTGGTCGCCGGCCATACCAAATACACCTTCGGTTATTACCAATATTCCACCAGCGCCTTGTTTCTCTATCAATGCTGATGCTCTTTGTAATTGCTTTTCGCAATCATCTACATCATTATGCTTAAAAACATAACGGTGACCAGGATGAAGGCGAAGTCCATCAATAATGCAAGCGTGGCTTTCTGCATCATAAACAATCACATCATGACGGCTACAAAGCACATCAATGAGGCTTACCATGCCCTGGTAGCCATAATTAAGCAAAGCACAATCTTCCTTGGAAACAAACTCGGCCAATTCACTCTCTAATTGCTCATGAAGGTTGCTGTTCCCACTCATCATGCGGGCACCCATTGGGAGCGCCAATCCATATTGGGCAGCTCCATCAGCATCTGCCTTACGTACCTCAGGATGATTTGCAAGGCCCAGATAATTATTTAAACTCCAGACAATAACATCTTTTCCTCTGAATTTCATACGGCTACCTATTTCACCTTCCAGTTTTGGAAAAGCGAAATAACCATGTGCCTGTTTGCGATGTTGACCAATCGGGCCATAATTTTTCAATAAACGATCAAAAATATCTGCCATATTTTGGTGGTTATAGTTGTTTAGTTAATCGCCGCAAAGGTAAGGTTTAGAAGGCTTTTTAAAGGCTGATTTTTAAACAAGTAATTCATAGTCTTATTTTAGCCTTACCACTTGCTCCTCAATTTTCTATACCAACAATTGCCTTTTATACAGTTGAATTGCATTTTCAAAACCAAGATAAATAGCATCACAAACCAATGCATGGCCAATGCTTACCTCATCCAGCCAGGGAATATTTTCTTTTAAAAACCTCAAATTAGTAAGATCAAGATCGTGTCCGGCATTTAACCCTAATCCCAGCTCCTTTGCAAGTTTAGATGCATTGATGTAAGGCTCAACTGCCGACTGTTTACTTCCAGCTGCAAATTGTTTTGCATAACCTTCAGTATAAAGTTCGATCCTGTCTGTGCCTGTTTCTGCAGCACCTTCAATCATTTTCGTATCAGGATCTACAAATATTGATACACGAATTCCTGCTTTTTTAAATACAGAAATTATATTTTTTAAATAGTCTTTGTTTTTGATAGTATCCCATCCATGATCGGAAGTTAATTGTCCAAGTGCATCCGGTACCAAAGTGACCTGGTCAGGTTTTGTTTCTAAAACAAGATCAACAAACTTTTGTTCTGTACAATTACCCTCGATATTAAATTCTGTGGTGATGATCTTTTTAATTTTTCTTACATCGTCATAACGAATATGACGTTCATCGGGACGGGGATGAACAGTAACTCCATCCGAGCCGAATTGTTGTGCATCAATCGCTGCTTTAATGACGTCAGGGTTATTCCCTCCCCGGGAATTTCTTAGCGTTGCAAACTTGTTGATATTAACTGATAGCTTGGTCATAAGCAAATCTACAAATTCGTACAAAGCGACTGTTATTTTAACTTCCTGTTATTGATGGATGGAGTAAATTGCTTTGATAAAGCGATACTATGAAAAACATTTTTTTGATTCCCGTATTATTATTTACTACTGTTTCTTCTTTATTCGCCCAGAAAGCTCCTTTGTCTTCAGAAGAAATAATGAAAGAAGCTTTTACTTCTGCAAAAAAACAAAACAAAAAGGTTCTGGTGATGTTTCATGCATCATGGTGTGGCTGGTGTCATAAAATGGATACTTCATTGAATGATGCTTCAGTAAAAAAATTCTTTGATGATAATTTTGTTATTCGTCATCTCGTCGTATTCGAATCAAAAGGGAAGGAGAACCTTGAAAATCCGGGTGCATTGGAAATGCTGACAAAGCATGATGGTAAGGACGAGGGTATTCCTTTCTGGTTAATTTTTGATAAGGATGAAAATTTTTTGGCTGATTCCAGGATGCCTGCTTCAGTAAACGGCACTGAGAAACTTCAAAACACTGGTTGTCCTGCTTCCAAAGAAGAAGTGGATTATTTTATCAAAGTACTAAAGAAGACAACTGATCTAAAGGAAGACCAGCTTGAAAAGATAAGAACAAGATTCAGGAGGAACGAATAAGTTAATTAAAAATCTTTCTTACTGTTCCTTAGCATTTCAGGATAGCCCCATTTTTTTGAAAGCGCATTCACTGACATTGCGATTCGTTTGATCTTTGTAGGTTCGGTTTTGGCAGAATCGATCCATTTGCTGAAATAATTCCGGTGAGAGCCCGAAAGTGAATCAAAAAATTTTTTAGCCACCGGGTCATCGTTTAGGCAAGCAACAAAATCTTCATTAAGCTTATATCCTTCTGGATCTACCTGCAATTTTACGTTCAGCATTGCACCTTTCTTTTTATGAATTCCTCTTCTCAGGTTAGCATTTAGTGTGAGAATAAAGTTGCCGCCACCCATTGGGAGCAATGCAATCCCTTGGATTGGAAAATTATCAAGCTTCCCTTTTACGCGGAATCCTTTTTTATTTCCTGGTATTAATTTCTCAGCTATATCTGAAGGGACTTCAATGTAGGTCCAGCCGGTTTTTTCACCTTGCTGATCAAACTGTTTTATTGTAGTTGTAAACTGAACCATTTCCGGCAAAAATAATATTTACCGGTTTCAAGTTTTACGACGGATGGCTTATTTCCTCTTCAATCGCATCGCTTAATTGAACTTCATATTGGACGATCCATTTTGGAAGTAGTGTAGAGCCAAGTTTCCAAGTTCCCCCTTCTTTAGACATGTTGAAAATGATACGGTTACCGCGGTCATCCACGGTATCTACCGAGCATTTTTCATCATTGCCGGTACCTGTTTTTCTGAAATTGAACTCTCTCAGGCGTCCTTCAGCTTTTATCAGCTTGGAGAACTGAACGTTTTTCACAAATTGTATTGGCATATCTCTATTTGTTAGATGTTTTATAAGCAAATTTTATGCTATACTTTCTAATAACAAAAAATGATTTAGCAGAAAACATCAATGTTCATAAATGCGAATGTTCATGTGTATTCGGGAGGCTTTTCAAAAGGTAATC
>JBIOVR010000505.1:0-8224 GCA_044867875.1 Chitinophagaceae bacterium | reverse complement strand
GTTTTTGAAAAAAATTTTGAAAAATGGTTACCTAAGGTGAAAATTTTAATTATAGAATTTCACGATCGAATGATCGAAGGATGTTCTTCGACAGCATTAAAAGCTTTATCCTATTACAACTTTTATTCTGAATCGAAAGGAGAGAATACAATTTTTTACAACCAGGAGTTTATGTAACCTATCCGCCCCATCCTTCCCTGTCAAGGCTTCGATATTGTATCGCTTCTGCCAGATGTTCAGGTTTTATCTTTTCACTTCCATTAAGGTCAGCAATTGTTCTCGATACTTTTAAAATTCTATCGTAAGCTCTGGCAGAAAGATTGAGCTTTTCCATCGCCGCCTTCAATAAATTTTGACCAACATTATCGATCACACAAATTTCTTTTAGCATTTTACTGCTTATTTGCGCATTGCAGTAAATACCGGGATTGTTTTTATAACGCTCTGCCTGCATTTCTCTTGCTTTGATCACTCTTTCGCGAATGACGGTTGAGTTATCAGAATTTTTTGCAGAAGATAATTCATTAAATGCAACGGGTGTTACTTCCACATGCAAATCGATACGATCAAGCAACGGCCCGGAAATTTTATTTAAATATTTCTGCACAGCACCGGGCGGACAGGTACATTCTTTCTCGGGATGATTAAAAAAACCGCAAGGACATGGATTCATGGAAGCGATCAGCATAAATGAAGCAGGAAAATCCAATGCAACTTTTGCTCTTGAGATCGTCACTTTTCTTTCTTCCATAGGTTGACGCATTACTTCAAGTACTGTTCTTTTGAATTCAGGTAATTCATCCAGGAACAAAACACCGTTATGTGCCAAAGAAATTTCTCCGGGTTGAGGATTACCACCGCCTCCCACCAAAGCAACATCAGAAATAGTATGATGCGGCGAACGAAACGGACGTTTTGAAACCAATGTAGAATTTTCAGGAAGCTTGCCTGCCACCGAATGGATCTTTGTTGTCTCTAATGCTTCGTGTAATGATAACGGGGGGAGAATTGTTGGCAGTCGTTTTGCCAGCATTGTTTTGCCAGCACCGGGCGGGCCGATCAATATTGCATTATGACCGCCTGCTGCTGCGATCTCTAATGCCCTTTTTATATTTTCTTGTCCTTTTACATCAGCAAAATCTATTTCATAATCATATTGTGAATTATAAAATTCTTCTCTTGTATTTACAACAACCGGATCAAGACCCTTCTCGTCATTTGCAAAAAAGTTGATTACCTCTTCAATATTTTCAACTCCAAATACATTTAAGTTATTAACTATTGCCGCTTCTTTTGCATTTGCTTTTGGCACTATCAATCCTTTGAAATTTTCTTTTCTTGCCTGTATCGCAATAGGCAACGAACCTTTAATTGATCTCAGTTCGCCATCAAGACTCAGTTCACCCATTATCAAATATTTTTCGATTGCTTCATGATTTGATATTAATTCTGAGGCGGCTAAAATGCCAATAGCAATTGGAAGATCAAAAGGGGTTCCGCTTTTTTTAATATCAGCCGGCGCCATGTTCACCACGATTTTTGTTCGTGGCATTTGAAAGCCAAGTGATTTAAAAGTACTTTCAATTCGTTGTAAGCTTTCTTTTACGGCATTATCCGGCAGGCCGACAATAACGACACCGATGCCTGTACTCATCCAGTTCACTTCGATGGTAATAGTGATCGCATCAACACCATAAACAGCGCTGCCAAATACTTTTACAAGCATGAGATGAAGATATAGAAATAATTATTGCAGTTGATACCACAAATGGGTACGTGAAGTAGCTCTATTTATTTCGTTGTTGAGATATTCGATTAGATCTTTAGAGCAAATAATTCTAAAGCTTCTTTTTTCCCCTTCAGATCAATAAAACCGAGACTTTCCATTTGAAAATCTTTGAGACCAATACTTTTTACAAAATCAGCAGAGCCAACAATTTTTTGATTTAATTCTCCTGACTGTGTTCTTATTCTTGCCGTCGTATTCATCGCATCACCGCTCATTGTTAAATCTTTTTTTACTATTCCAATTTCACCAACTGTAACAAGACCCATGTGTGCACCTATTCGGTATTCAGGCACAATTCCATATTCCCTTCTGTAATAGTCACTTTCTTTTTGAATAATACGCCGTGCTCTTATCATACATTGCAGGCTTTTATGTTTGTTACTTTTATTTGAAAGCCATGAAACCACAATTTCATCACCTACATATTGATATATTAACCCGTCATATTCGAGCAACGCCAGTGAAATATGATGGATAAAATCACGGATAAAAAAGAAATATTTTTTATGTCCCAGTTTTTCAGCAATGGGAGTCGAATCTTTAAGATCGATAAAAAAAATGATCCTTTTTTCTTCTTTTGGGTCCAGGTATTTGCCAATAAAAATATCTGTGAATACCCCGGGAGAATATTTTTCATTTATTTCGAGAGCAAAGAGGGTAATAATATAAAGCAACAACCGCGATGTTACGTAACTCAGTAACCAGCTGGTCTGGAAGGCAAAGTGAAAAAGAGAACTAGAAGCAGCGATTGGGCCTTTTCCGTAAATAAATATATAAATAATATAAAAATTAAGAATAGCATAAACAGCAGTACCTAGACAAAGTATCAGCGTTTTTAAAACAAAATTGAGCCAAAGCGGATACTTGCGTAACCGGGTTTTTAATGGAAAAATAAGCCAGTAAGCCATCGTTGAATACGCTATCAGTCCAATGATAAACGTTAAAATAAAAATGCTCTGGCTTTTTTCAGCAAAAGGAAATTCGTCAACCTCTTCGATTAAGCTAAGAGCAAGAAACCGAGAGTAATCAAATAGAGTCCAGAAAAAACCGATTACGATCAGCGTTTTGAAATAATATCTTTTAAGGATTGAGTTCTTATTAAATAAGTCCGATAATGTCATTTTGTGGTAGTATTTACCTTTGTTTTTCTCTTTGCAAGCAGCCTCATTATTTCGTACTACCTACGGTTGAAACACGGTGAGATTTTTGAAGATATGTGAATATACTTCAATTTTGATGCCCATTGAGGTTTCCTTTCTGCCTAATACACCAATGGCAAGCTAAATGGTATAATGATAAAATAATTAACAGTCTCACTACACAGAAATGAATTATTACCTCTAAAAAACCGCACAATTTGCGAGTGTAGTTAATTTATATGACAAGCGATATAAGCTGTTTGCTTTGATCATCTTATTTTTCTTTGCTCGTACTTATCATGAGAAGTTCGATATTTGGGTCGACAATTAATGATACTGGTTTTTTGTCGGCTTTTATTTTAAAAGAAGATGTTGCATTTTTTACATAGAGCTTTTCTACTTTGCTGTAGCTTGAAGAATTGAACTTTAATGACAGTGGGAAGCTAAAAGGATTTCCCTGTAGTTGTGTTATATCAACAGTTATAAATTTTCCTGCTGCATCATATTTCCATTTTATATCCAATTCCGGTTGGCCCGTTGTATAAAGCCATTGATCAAAAAATTGTTTGAGATCTTTTCCGGAAACTTCTTCAAATACTTTTTGAAGTTCCCTGGTATCGGCAACGCTGCCAGCATACGTTGCATAATATTTCCTGATCGATCTCCAGAAAACAGAATCGCCCAATTCACTACGCAACATGTGTAATACCCAACCACCTTTCGGGTATGAATTCGGATTCAACAATTTCATGTAATCTGTTTCTTCAGTATCAACAACTGCCTTTGTACTTTCTTTAGAATATGCAATTACTTTTTGCCTGTCTTCCTTCAGCATTTTGATAGCTGTATCCTTCCCATATTTATTTTCAAAATAAAGGATAGTAAAATAAGTGGCGAATCCCTCACTCAACCATAAATGACCAAAACTTTTTTCGGTAGCCATATTGCCAAACCATTGATGAGCTATTTCATGTGCCAGCAATCCTTCACTTTTTCTCGTACCGCTTACAGAACTCTCGGAATAAAAAATTGTGTTTGCATTTTCAAGTCCGCCAAATCTTGTTTTCGATTGTACGTTTGCTAATTTTTTATAACCATAAGGACCGACATTATTTATAAAGAAGGGAAGAATATCTTTTGCCATTGCATAATCATAAAAGCCTTTGTCTTTATTTTCCGGGTAAACCCAACTATAAACAGGGATGTTTCCATTTACTACACCTGCAAGATTGACTGCAAAATCGGCGGCACCGATCACCATTACTTTAGTTGAGATCGGAGTATCTTCTTTCCAATGAGTAAGTTTAGAACTATTGCCAAGTGAAGTTTCTTCTATTTGCACACCATTGGCAACGACCTGGTAATGTTCAGGAGCTGTTACTATAAATTCTACGGATGCTTTATCAGCAGGATCATCGTGACAAGGGATCCAATTATGACCACGATTGGGCCAGTTGTCAGCAAAAAAACTTCGATGACCGTATTTTGTTTTTGAAATGATGAGACCGTCTGCAGGTATGCCAGAATAAGGAATTATAAATGTGGCGGTATCGCCGGCATTCATATTTTGAGATAATAAAATGCGAAGACTTTCTTCCTTGTAAATACTGCCACGAATGTTACTGCCCTGTAATTTTCCAACTTTCATTCCTTTGCCATTATCTTTCATCTTAGTCAAATTAAAACTGACTTCGTTGACAGGGTATAAAAATTTTATTTTTATTTCTGCGACACCATAAATAGTATCATTTACATCGTTTAATCCAATAGTGAATTTATAATGTAATACATCAATGTTGTTTTGGGAAAATGCTAAAAATTGACAACAAAAAATAAAAACCAGAAGAGCTACTATTCGCATAAAGAAATTTTCATGATTTCCTCCAAATCTAAACTAATCCTGTAAACCTGCCTACCGGCAGGCAAGTCGTGGTTCTGTTCTAAAGTTTCTCCAGCATATCCACAACCTTTTCTCTCTTCAGGATGAGATAACCCAACCGGTCGTTGCTTATTCCCTCTTTTAATTGATAGCTGAATTCTAATTGATCATCATTGGCTGTGGTTTCAAAATAGCGGAAACTGATATTGGGGTATTGTTTCAATTCCTCACCGATCTCATATAAATGTGTGGATAGAATAAATAAAGAATTTTTTATTTTGATCAAACCTTTGATGACAGTTAAGGAACACTTCATAGCATCCTGCACATTGGTTCCTTTGAATAGTTCATCGATCAGCACAAGCCATTTTTTTCCATTGTTAATTTTCTCAACAGTATTTTTTACACGCTGTACTTCATTAAAGAAATAGCTTTCTCCTTTCGCAATGTTGTCAACTACATTGATATTAGTAAGTAACCCATCAAATAAAGTCAATTTCATTTCTTGTGCTGGCACACCCATACCAAGATGAGCAAGAAATACAGCTGAGCCAACAGATTTTATCAATGTGCTTTTACCCGCCATATTTGCACCTGTAAGAAAAAGAAAATTATGATCGGGGTCTAACAAAAGATCATAAGACACCGGTTGTTTCAATAATAAATGGTAAAGCCCTTTCGCATTTACGGTTGGTCTGTCCCTTTCAATAAATTCAGGAAAACGAAGATCAAAATTTTTCATCGCCATGGCCATTGAATACCATGCATCCAGTCTTCCAAAGATCTCCAGCAATTCGACAGTGTCGTTTTTATACCGGTTGCGAATATGATAGCCGAAATAAAGATTTTGTATGGGAGTGGGTTTTTCACCGAGTCTTAATGAAGAAATTTTTGCAAGCGGTGTTTCTTTTAATAATTGTTCAGCACGTTCAATATAAATTTTAAAAAAAGGTGGCAATTCCTGTTGGCTAAAAAGCTCCACCAATTTTTTCAAGCCCCTGAAAAAATCTGCACAATGACCTACAGAATATTTAACCATCCTGTAATCCTCTATATGAAAAGTTTTGTATGTCCATGCATTAAATGCATTAGGGTCACGTGGAAGAGGGTCTACATTATAATCAAGATATTTTTCAATTACTAATAAAGTGCCATTGGTGATCTCCCTTGGCCAATCATCGAGGTGTTCATTTAGTGTCCGGATTATTTTTTGCGTACCCCGAATCTTTTTCAGGTCATGATGTGGTTCCGAAAAAAAATGACGTAACCATTCTTTACCGTAAACAGTCCTGGTAAAATTCAGCTTATGGAAAATGGAAAATTCTTCTTCCTGGTGAAAGACGGAAATGTCATTGTATGTTGTTGCATCAAGATGCATGAACGTGAGTAGTGAATTGTGAGTGGTGAATGAGAAATTTTAAATTGAGCATTGAATATTTTTTACCTGTTAAAAGACAGACGCATGCCTTTATTAGATTCATCCCATATCCCGTTTCCATAAACCAAATGCCCATTCACAAAAGTGTGTGTAATAGTTGCTGGAAATTCAAACCCCTCCAATGGGCTCCAACCACATTTGTATAAAATATTTTCTTTTGAAACTTTTGTTTGTTGTTTCATATCTATTAAAACAAGATCGGCAAAATATCCTTCACGAATATAACCCCTGTCTTTTATTTGAAAACAGTTTGCCACCGCATGACTCATTTTTTCAGCAATTTTTTCCAAATTGATCTTTCCCTGTTTATAATAATGAAGCATCAATAATACAGAATGCTGAACCAATGGTAAACCTGCATGTGCTTTTTCATAAGGTTCAGTTTTTTCTTCCAACGTATGCGGCGCATGGTCAGTAGCGATCACATCAAGTCGATCATCGAGTAATGCTTTCCAAAGACCTTCACGATTATGTGGCGCCTTAATAGCGGGGTTGCATTTTATTTTATTGCCAAGCCTTGCATAATCATCACTGGTGAAATGAAGATGATGTACACAAACCTCGGCCGTAATTTTTTTTTCTTTTAAAGGAAACATGTTTGTGAAAAGTAGTAATTCTTTTTCAGTTGAAATATGCAGAATATGTAACCGTGTGTTATATTTTTTTGCGATCTGTATTGCCAGCAAAGATGATTCATAACACGCATCCTCATTTCTTATGATGGGATGATCGGCAGCCGTAAGTTCCCGGTTCTCTTTCTTGATCTTTTCTAAATTTTCTTTTATGATCCGCTCATCTTCACAATGTGTAGCGATCAGCACTTCGCTTTCCCGAAAAATTTTATCCAAAGTGTTCGGGCTATCTACCAGCATATTGCCCGTAGAAGATCCCATGAAAATTTTTATACCACAAACATCTTTTCGTTTATCATTTGTTTTTAAAACTTCATCAGCATTGTTATTGCTGGTGCCCATAAAAAAAGAAAAGTTGGCTAAAGAAGTTTTTGAAGCGATCGAATATTTGTTTTCCAGTAATTCCTGTGTAAGTGCATTTGGAATTGTATTTGGCATTTCCATAAAACTGGTAACACCGCCGGCCACAGCAGCTTTTGATTCAGTATAAATTGTTGCTTTATGAGTTAGTCCCGGTTCACGAAAATGAACCTGGTCGTCAATAGCACCTGGTAAAAGATATTTTCCTTCGCCATTTATTTCTTTCACAGACGAATCGACCTGAGTAATTTGTTCCCCAATTTTTTCAATGCGACTGTTTTTAATTAATACATCTGATGTAATTATTCTTCCTTCATTTACAACCTGTACATTCTTTATCAGGTAATTTTGCATATCTTGTTCTCTGATTTATCGTTGAAAAACCAATACCCATGCAATTTAAACAAACCCTTGCAAGACTAATCTTTATTCTATTTCCAGTCTTCGCAATTTCTCAATCTACCTACGTACCCTTCGGATCAAAAGAATATATTTTAACTGACCGGTTGGAAATTCTTGGTCAGAAAGATTCCATTCTAAATTTTTCCAAAATAAAACCGTTCAATCGCTTTCAAATGGTAAGGGGTGTAATGGGTTTTACACAAAATCATCCGGGAATAGTATTATCTAAAACAGATGAATATAATCTGCGGAGTCTTTACTTAAATAATATTGAATATTTACCCGACTCACAACGCATCGAAATAAAAAGTAAAAAACGCATTGGCCCGTTTTACAGAACCCCGGCAAATTTGTATGAGGTTCATGTAAAAGATTTTGATCTTATTATCAACCCGATAATTCAATTTCAATACATGAAAGAAAGTGATAATGATGAAGGTCTTTTTCTGAATTCAAGAGGTGTGAGTGTTCGTGGTCGCATTGCAAATAAAATTGGATTTGCGGCATCTATCGTTGACAACCAGGAAAGAGATCCATTTCATGTGCAAGCATGGGAAGATAAGTTTCAATCAGTGCCCGGCGCAG
>JBIOVR010000504.1:0-5133 GCA_044867875.1 Chitinophagaceae bacterium | reverse complement strand
CACACTTCATCGCATGAAAATAAAGACCGGCGATGTATTTGTTATGTGGCGGATGAAACAATTGATCAGTGCAGGGAAGATCGAGACAATGGGTAATGTAGATGGAGGATGGAAAGAATTTGATGTGAGAAAAGCAGGAAGTCAATCAGAGAACGCAAGCGTTGAAGCTGATACACTCAATAACCAATAATTATTTTTAATAATTGCAACTTAATATTTCGAATGGCAAAAGTAAAAGTTTCCAATATCCAAAACAACGAAACGGGGTTACCCGGCCAATACAGAACATGGTTTCTTGATTATGCCTCTTATGTAATACTTGAAAGAGCGGAACCGGCTATTGAAGATGGTTTAAAACCCGTGCAACGCCGCATTCTCCATGCGATGAAAGAAATGGATGATGGTCGTTTCAATAAAGTGGCAAATGTTATTGGACAAACAATGCAGTATCATCCACATGGTGATGCGAGTATTGGCGACGCATTGGTGAATATTGGTCAAAAAGATCTGTTGATAGAAACACAGGGTAACTGGGGTGATGTAAGAACCGGTGATGATGCAGCAGCACCAAGATATATTGAAGGTCGCTTAAGCAAATTTGCACTGGAAGTTGCTTTTAATGCAAAGACAACTGAATGGCAACTGAGTTATGATGGCAGAAAAAATGAGCCTGTTACATTGCCAATGAAATTTCCTTTGTTGTTGGCGCAGGGTGCAGATGGAATTGCCGTTGGCCTTGCAACAAAAATCCTTCCACATAATTTCTGTGAACTCATCGACGCTTCAATAAAATATTTGCGTGGAAAAAGATTTGAACTCTATCCGGATTTTCAAACTGGCGGACAAATCGATGTGGATGAATATAACCAGGGTAAACGTGGTGGTAAGGTAAAAGTGAGAGCACATATTGAAGAGCTTGATAAAAAAACTGTAGCAATCAAGAGTGTTCCATATGGAGTTACTACAACTCAAATAATGGACTCAATTGTAAAAGCAAATGACCAGGGAAAGATCAAAATCAAAAAAGTAACTGATAACACAGCAGCTGATGTGGAGATACAAGTTGACCTGGCACCGGGCATTTCACCGGATATTACAATTGATGCATTATATAAATTTACCGATTGTGAAATTTCAATTTCTCCCAATGCTTGTGTTATCGTTGATCAGAAACCACAGTTCCTTGCGGTAAATGATCTGCTGAAACTTTCTACGGATAAAACAAAAGATCTTCTTGAGCAAGAGCTAAAAATAAGATTGGGAGAGCTACAAGAGAAATGGCATTACACTTCTCTTGAAAGAATATTCTTTGAAGAAAAAATATATAAAGAACTCGAAAAGAAACATGCTACATGGGATAAAGTGCTGGAAGCAATTGATGAAGCATTTAAGCCATTTAAAAAACAATTAAAACGAGCAATCACAAGAGAAGATATCATTAAGCTTACAGAAAAACCTGTAAGAAGAATTTATAAACTTGATATTGATGAACTCAATGACCAGATAAAAGGTTTAGAAGCGGACATCAAACAAGTAAAGCATGATATTGCCAATCTTGTTGATTATGCAGTTGCTTATTTTGAGAACCTTTTAAAGAAGTATGGGAAGGGCAGGGAAAGAAAGACAGAGATCAAAACGATAGAAGTGATCGAAGCTAAGAATGTAGCGATCGCCAATGCGAAACTTTATATGAATCGTGAAGATGGATTTGTTGGAACAGGATTACGGAAAGATGAATTTCTTTTCGATTGTTCAACGCTTGATGATGTCATCGTCTTTACAAAGCATGGTATAATGAAAGTGGTTAAAGTGGCAGAGAAAACTTATATCGGGAAGGATATTATTCATGCTGCCGTATTTCAGAAAAATGATGAACGTACCACCTATAATATGATCTATATGGATGGCGATAGCGGCAAAAGTTTTGCGAAAAGATTTAATGTGACTGGCGTAACAAGGGATAAAGAATATTTTCTTGCTAAAGAAAATGAAAAGAGCAAGGTTCACTACTTGAGTGTGAATCCGAATGCTGAGGCGGAAGTTGTAAGAATTATTTTAACTCCGGGAAGCAAAGCACATAAGAAAGAACTCGAATACAATTTTGCAGAGTTGGAGATCACCGGACGCAGCAGCAAAGGCATCACCGTTACAAAATACCCGATCAAATCTGACGGAGTTAAACTGAAGGAAGCTGGTAAGTCAACTATTGCGGGTAAGAAATTATGGTATGATGATCAGTTTGGAAGATTGAATGCGGATGAGAAAGGTCAATACCTCGGCATGTTTGATGCCGATGATAAGATACTTGTTGCTTACAGTGATGGTAATTATGAAATAACTGACCAGGAATTAACTCAAAAGTTAGATGCAGAAAAAGTATTGTTGATCGAAAAATTCGATCCAGAGAAAATTGTTACTGCTGTTTATGCCGATATGGATAAGAAGCAATATATGGTGAAAAGATTCAAGATCGAGACTACCACTTTAAAAAATAAATTCCTTTTCATAAAAGAAGGAGAAGGAAATTATGTGGAAGCAATCACTACCGATGCTGAACCAGTTTTAGCGGTGCAACAGGGTAGAGGTGCACAAATAAGAAAAGGAAAAATGAAACTCGAAAAAGTTGCGGAATTATCGGGATGGAGAACTGTTGGTACGAGGCTGTTGGATTATAGTAAAAGTGTAGAAATGGAATGGGTGAAGCCAAAAGGCGGTAGTCAGCAAGAATTATTTTAATAATTATTTCTTTGGTTTACTATCAGGTTTCTTTTTCTTGATCCTGATAGTCGCACTTTTTTCTAAATTGCTTGTAAGTCTTAACTCATGGCGTTTCTTCCCATCATTTACTATCATTAATGCGGTATTTGGAGGAATAGAACCGAGATTATCAGCAAACATTGTTATTTCGTTTATCTCTTTTGTTGAATCGATCGGGATCTCAAAGTGAACTGACCGGGTACTAAGTATACGATTAAATGCGATCAACTTATCGTTATAAAAAACAGAAATAGAATCTCCATCTATTTCACCATTGTCGTAAAAATCTACTTTCAATGTATCTGACTCGACAGTAAGTTCATCCGCTACCACTTTTTCTCTTTCTTTATATTGATTGCTCACCACATAATTGACCACATTCCGCGGTTGAATTGTCACTGTCGCTAATGTATCTGTTTCAGAAGGCCGCCATACCTGGAAAGTTTCTTTAAGTATTTTAATAGCATGTATTAGTGAATCGTGTTTTAAGGAATCAGTACTTAGCGTAAGGGTAAATAAAATTTCAGGGCAGGTGTATTTATATTCCGGTTTGCTTAAAAATGAACCTTTCAATACAGAATTCACCTGTGAAACTCTTAAGGTCGCGGCAAAATTCATTGCACAATCCACGTCACGGTTATAATAAGAACCATAGTAGGAAACAGGGATATTCGAAATATAGACAAGCCTCGTTGTGGCATTATAAGTACCGCAGATGGGAATGCTGCGATAAGTATTCTTGAAAAAATAATTTAACACCCCCTTTACATTGTTGTTATCCTGTTCAATAATAAGCTCAACGAGATAGTTGCTGTAAGTGTTGCGCAATTTCACATTGGCTGCTCCATACCAATACCCTTTGGGTGATTGAGAAAAGATTTGTAGGAAAGAAAGAAGTAACAATATGAAGAGGAAAGGTTTTTTCATGGAACAGGAAATTGCTCAAAAACTGTGCTTAAGTATAACGCAGGTTTATCAGAAAAATTACTTGATAAAACGTTTCATTTCCCTCTCTACATCACGTTTTTTGATAGTTTCCCGTTTATCGTGAAGTTTTTTGCCTTTCCCGAGCCCGATTTCAACTTTAATTAGATTTTTTTCATTAAAAAAGATACGAAGTGGGATCAGTGTATATCCTTTTTCTTTCAGCTTTCCTTCTATTTTAGATATTTCTCTTTTTTGTAAAAGTAATTTTCTGTCTCTTATTGGATCGTGATTATTCGTAGTGCCATGAGAATATTCTGCAATGTGCAGACTTTTGAGCCACATCTCACCTTTATGAATGATGCAATAGCTATCATTAAAACTTGCCTTACCTTCTCTTAATGATTTTACTTCCGTTCCTGTCAATACAACGCCTGCGACATATTTATTGTCGAAAAAATATTCATGAAAAGCTGATCGGTTTTTTATCTCCATTTAAGCAAAAATAAGCGCAAATGTGTTTGAATAAATACCACTTCGATTGAAAGTCCCGTAGGGACTAAATGTTAGTAGAGGGATTATATATTGATGTATAGAACCCCGTAGGGGCGACATATTTTTTGTCAATTGTAAAATTCAAACAAATAACGTTCATCATATTCAATTCCGAATTTTGTTAGAAATTTCAAATACTCATTTTTGAAACTTTCCTTTTTATGATGAACCGGTTGATTTAAAACGTAACTAACAACTTTCTGTGCTTGCGATTTAGAAAACGAAAACACACCATACCCTTCTTGCCAACTAAATGTTGATATTGCCAGCTTTCTTTCTTTTAGAAATGCCGATGAATTTGATTTGATGTCTCTTACAAGATCTGAGATCTTTACATCCGGCTTAAGACTAACAAATAAATGTGTGTGGTCCGGCATACAATAAATGGCATATAGCTTCTGCTTCTTGTTATGAATTATTCCGGAAATATATTTTTGTAGTTCTTCCCGGAATGACTCTTTAATGAAGCATTCTCTTCCTTTAACAGCAAATACTATCTGTACATAAATTTGTGAATAGGTGTTTGGCATACTTAATAACATTTCGCTCCTGTCGGAGCTCTGGTTGAAAAATGAATTTTAAATGCTACTAACATGCCGCCCCTTTGGGGCTCTTAATTCTTAAACATCCACAACACTTTCGTCATTTTATCTTTCAACTCCTTTCTTGGAACGATAAAATCGAGGAAACCATGTTCAAGGATGAACTCACTGCGTTGAAAACCGGGAGGCAGATCTTTTTTTATTGTTTCTTTAATAACCCTTGGTCCTGCAAAGCCGATCAATGCACCAGGCTCAGCAATATTCAGATCTCCTAACATGCCAAAGGAGGCAGAGATACCACCAAATGTCGGGTCAGTTAAAAAAGAGATATAAGGAAGTTTAGCATCGCTAAGTT
>JBIOVR010000503.1:0-20983 GCA_044867875.1 Chitinophagaceae bacterium | reverse complement strand
TGATCTTTTTCCTTCTGGTTGACGTCTTTTGCTTTTTGGTCTATTTGATCCTTTTCCTTTTTATCATTGTCTTTCCCTTTTTGACCGGATTGATCTTTTTCCTTCTGGTTGACGTCTTTTGCTTTTTGGTCTATTTGATCCTTTTCCTTTTTATCATTGTCTTTCCCTTTTTGATCGGATTGATCTTTTTCCTTTTGCCCATTGTCGTTCTCTTTCTGATTGAATTGATCTTTTTCCTTTTGATCATTGTATTTCACCTTCTGATTGAATTGATCTTTGCCTCTTTGACCATTGTCCTTCTCCTTTTGGTTGTATTGATCGTTTCCCTTTTGACTATTGTATTTTTCTTTCTGATTGAATTGATCTTTTCCTTTTTGATCATTGTCTTTCTCCTTTTGGTTGTATTGATCCCTTTCTTTCGGTTCCTGTGCTTTGTAATTCTTTTGTCCCTTGAATTTCCAGTCATCATACTCGCTTTCTTCATATTCTGCATCTTTCAAATGCCTCTCATCAAGGTAATACCTTCCATCATCACCTTTCCAATAGTTATATCCTGCAGCATTCCTGTAGTAGAAGCGACCATCACTATAGCGATTGAACACAATATCATTTGTATAAACAATCACCAATGGATACTTTTTTCTTTGTCCCGGTGCATAAGATTTTGCTGATTGATCTCCGTATATCTTTTTCGCCTGGCCCGGAGGAAGATTACCACCATTAGACTGGACGGAGTATGTGTTCGTTGATGTTTCAGTTTGAGGCGAAGGGTTTGTCGGGTATTGTCCGCCTGTGGAATATCTGCTGCTTCGGCAACTAATGGCAATCACTAAGATCAACAGCAAACTAAGGGTTTGTAGAAATTTGGTGGTTTTCATAGTAAGATTTTATTAACCCCAAAAAACGCAAAATTATTCTAATATGAAACGGAATTTAATAGTATTAACAGCTGCACTGTATATTTCCATGAATACAAAAGTGCAAACCCCCGAATTTTCCTGTAAAGCAATCGTAAATTAACTCTGGAGATGCGATTCCTGTAATACACCGAAGGAACTGAAGTATAACGTTCAAAACTTATTGCTTTGAAGAAAGAAGGAACACTACCGAAAACAGCTCTGAGTTCATCATTCTTTAAGTTCTTTCTTTTGGGCAAACAAAGAAAGAAAAGCAAACTTATCTTCAACTTTATAAAAAAATCAGAAAATTCCAATGTCACACAAACGTTCAATGCATCATTTTGCCAAAATTGTAAGCAACATAACAATTCTCACAATATTTTTTATTCAAACCCTTTATGCCCAGCAGGCTAAAACAAAACCACACAATCCTGTTATAGAAGGTTGGTATGCGGATCCTGAAGGTGTTATTTTCGAAAACAAGTATTGGATATTTCCAACCTACTCGGCTAAATATAGGCAACAGGTTTTTTTGGATGCCTTTTCTTCAACAGACATGGTCACCTGGAAAAAGCATCCTAAGATCATTGATACATCTATTATTAAATGGGCCTACATGGCTATGTGGGCACCCAGCATTGTAAAAAAGGGCAACAAGTATTTTTTATTTTTTTCGGCAAATGATATTCAAAGCAAAGCGAGAAACGGAGTGAGGGACGATACACTTGGCGGAATAGGTATTGCCGTATCTGATCAACCAAGTGGACCTTATAAAGATCATTTGGGCAAGCCACTTATTAACCAGTTCTATAATAATGCACAACCGATCGACCAGTTCGTATTTCAGGATAAAGACGGACAGTATTACATTATCTATGGCGGGTGGGGACGATGCAATATTGGAAAGCTCAATGAAAATTTTACTTCTTTGGAAAGATTTCCGGATGGTAATTTAGTGAAAGACATTACGCCAAAAGATTATGTAGAAGGACCCACCATGTTCATAAGAAACGGAAAATATTATTTAATGTGGTCTGAAGGTGGTTGGACAAACGGCACCTATAAAGTAGCCTATGCAATTTCAGATTCTGTGTTTGGCCCCTTTGAAAGGGTTTCCACTATATTGGAAGCAGACGAAACCATTGCCACTGGTGCGGGACACCACTCAGTCATTAACATTCCAAACACTGATGAATGGTATATTGTATATCATAGGCGACCGATCCCAAATCTTGACCGCGACCACCGAGTAACCTGTATAGATAAACTTTATTTCAATAAAGATGGAACTATCAAAAATGTAAAAATGACTTTTGATGGAGTAAGACGTAAACTAAAAGGAAAGTAAGCGATTTTAATATGCAATAACATTGTCACTAACGAGGCATTTTTTTTATTAGCCAAACTGCATTACTACTATTAAGCTTCCATTGCGTCGCACTCTTATACGTTCAATAATTCTATTGAGAAAAAACGACTTCAATATTTCTTAAACATTTCTTTATTGATTTGAAGAAAGAAAGAACACTCCCGACAACTGAGTTTGTGGATACCAACGAGATCAAGATCTTAAATGAAAGTTCCATCCTGTACCGCATCGAGTCCTTTCTGATTTAATACTATAGTAAAACCATCGACGCCTTTTTTCACATATTGGCTAATAAAGCGGTCCTTGTTAAGCTCAACCAGGAGTGTATCCAGATCTTCTTTGGATAAATTCAACGTTTTAGTTAGTGAATTAAAACTAAACCGGGCAGGCTTACCGGGTGCTAGGTCGCTACTGATTGATGATAGTATCGCCAACTTATTTTGATCTGACATTATACAAAATTTTAAGATATACAATATACCTAAAATGTTGCGAAGCAATTTCCGTCAACTTACAACAGATCTTACATCTTTTTTTATTGCAGATTATTTGTAAGACTTGCAATGACTAAAAGCCATTTCGACTAAGTCGAAACGGCTTTTAACAATGATGGCTTTAATAAAATTAATAACCGGGATTCTGGGGAAGTATATTCGGATTGGCATTGATCTCAGCGATCGGTAATGGCCATGTCCATGCACGACTTGTAGGATCCAATGTACAAAACACAGAACAGTTGGAACGGATGATCGTTTTAGTTGTTCTTTTCAGATCAAACCAACGATGTCCTTCACTAATAAGTTCCTTTCTCCTTTCCAATGCAATTGCATCTATCAGGGCTGCACCAGTTTCTGTGCCGGGAACAAATCCAGCTATTCTTGTTGCACGAAGTGTATTAAGATCAGCAAGTGCAGACACTTCGTTTGCTCCACCTTTACGGGCATAAGCTTCTGCTCTTATCAAATACATTTCTCCTGTACGAAACGCTTTAAAATTTGTGATGCCGTCAGGACGTGGAACCTGAGCAGCCTTTGCCAGGTATTTTGATAAAACCAATCTATTACTTCTCACCTGGAAGTAAGAACTATAACGTATATCATTTACCTGGTCATATGTAGTTACCAATGCAGGATTAGGACGATAAGAACTCCTGTTATTGGGAACAAAATATACAGGATCGGCAATACGTCCTTCGCCGGCATTAAAACTTACAGACCAGATCACTTCTGAAGTTGAAGCGTCTGTCCAGATATTAGGGAAATTTGTACGACTTGCTAATGGAATTGCATTGATTACAAGTGTTGAATATTTAATTGCACTGTCCAATTGGTTTGAATATAAAAATACTCTTGACATGATGGCGTTTACACCTTGTATATCGATATATGCTTTACCTGTAGCATTGATCGTTTTATCAAGTCCGCTATTCATAAGTCCTCTTGCTTGTTGAAGATCGGTTTCAATATGATCATACGTTTCTTTGACAGTCCCTCTAGCTGGTTTTTGTTCGTAATCAAAAACAGTGATATACGGAATTCCAGGTTTGGCAGAGTTGCGATCATATTCTTCTACCCAATAACGAAGGAGATCAAAATGAGCCAGGGCCCGGATAGCTAATGCCTGTGCTTTGATACGATTAACCGCGCCACCATCTGTCGCTGAAAAGTTATCGATATCTCTAAGCAACAGGTTCGCTTGTGAAATGATTCGATAAGCGGCCTGCCATGTAGCACCTATATTTGGTTCATCTTCGGCGTAGCGCCAGGTAGATAAAGTTTGATAATTACCCAGGGATTCTGTTGTTTCATTCAAATTATCGCTTATCATATCAGGAAGATTAACAAACGCATTTGATCCGCTGCCATAATAATTACCGGAGCGGAATAATGCGTAAGCACCTGTTAATGCAAAATCAAAATCTTCAATGCTTGTAAATCTTGTAGAGCCATCGAGCTGGTGAGTCGGTTCTGACTCTATTATTTTTTTACACGAAGCAAGACTGGCTGTAATTATAATTGCGGCAAATATTTTTTTGGATAACATAGCTGTAATTTTTTTTGTTTATAAACCAAGGCTTAAACCAAATGTGATCGTTTTTAATTGAGGGTATTGAGCACCGCCTAAAATACCTGTAGTGATCTCAGGATCCCAACCCTGGAAGTTGTGCCACACTTTTAAATTTTGCCCTTGTGCAAATACTTTCAAACTTGTAATTTTTATTTTTTGCAAAACAGATTTTGGTAAATTATAGCTCAGAGTCACATTCCGTAAACGCAGGTGATCTGTTTTTTCTACAAAGCGGGTTGTTTCACCATGAAAATCATTGAACGGACTTGGCACATCTGTGATATCATCCGGCTGTTGCCATTCATTAAGCAACGAGGTAGCTACACGTGAATACCAATAAGCAGGAAACTCTACATTGAAACGATCATTATTATAAATAACACCGCCTAAGGTGTAAGTAAACAACGCATCTAATTCAATTCCTTTCCAATTGACATTCGTACCAAAACCACCATACTGCGGCGGATCGATGGTACCAACAATTACAGCATCACTGGGATCATAAATATTAGTAGTTGTCTTCCCATCTTTTTTATAATATAATGCTTCACCATTGGCAGGATCCACACCGGCATAACGAACGACATAAAGTGAATTTGCTCTTTCACCGACCTTATTGATAAAAAGACCGTTTACATTCTCATCCTGCCCTGCCTGGTCAAGAATTTTATTTTTGTTATAAGTGTAATTAGCATTTACTGACCAGTTAAGATCTTTACTGCGAATAATTTCTGCATTGATAGAAGCTTCAATACCCTGGTTCTGAAGTTTGCCTAAGTTAGCAGTGAGCGATGCAAAACCGGATGTACGTGATAATTGTTTGTCGAGAAAAAGATCAACTGTTTTATTGTTATAATAGTCAACCGTACCACGTATGCGATTATCAAGCACAGCAAAATCGATCCCGGCATTAAACATCTCTTTTGTTTCCCATTTCAATTGTGGATAAGGTAATTGCCCAAGCACTAAACCACCAACGCCATTATACACGGAAGCATTCAGCAACTCGAGTGAAGCATAATTACCAATTCCCAACTGGTTACCGACCGTACCATAGCTAACACGCAGTTTTAATTCATTCAGCCATTTTGATTCTTTAAATAAACTTTCCTCGGTCATTATCCAGCTTGCACCTACATTATAAAAGTTCGCATGTTTATTATCAGCACCAAAACGTGATGATCCATCGCGGCGAAAACCGCCACTTAAATAATATCTTTTCTTGTATCCATACGTTCCGTCAATGAACCATGACAATAAACCATTTTCAGTTGCACTCCCTGTAACAGTTGGAATAAATCCATTGGTTGACGTACCGGGAGTTATACCTGCTTCATTTTTAAATGGACCAACAAGACCAAACCCTGTATATCCAAAGTTTTCAGATTTACTTTGGATGATCTCATTGTAACCTGAAACAGTTATGTCATGATCACCAAAGTTTCTTTGATAAGTAACTGATGTAGTTCCTGTATAACGGAAAGTTCTTGCATAAGCTCTCGAAAGCTGACCCCTCGCACCTGTTGATTGTGCACCAGAATTGGTGGTCCTGTCAAGATAACCCAATGTTTCATCTTCTGTTACATCACCACCCCAAAGTGTTTTTGCTCTCAATCCTTTTACCCAGGGAATTTTCCATTCAAGAAATACACTCCCCACTCCTTTCATTTGATCGGTATTACTGAAATTTTCCAATAGTTCACGCAAAGGGTTTGGTTGGCCTTGTAAAAAATCATCCTGGTAATTCCCATCCTTATCATATAGTGTAACATAAGGATTAAACCAATTGATGGCATTTAACGGGCTTCCTATATACTGATCATTTTCTCTTGTACCAATGAAACGTGAATAACCATAAGTTGCATTCAATCCAACTCTGAAATCACCGAAGCTATTTTCAAGATTTACACGACCTGTATAACGTTTCAATCCTGTTGAGATCACAATGCCCTCCTGGTCGAAAATAGATCCTGAAATATAGAAACGTGTTTTTTCATTTCCACCTGAAACACTTAGCTGGTGCTGTTGGGTTTTCCCTTTTCTAAAAATTATTTCATCCAGGTTATTATTGATCTTGCTTAAGCTATCAACTTCGGCTGGAGTCCATCCGAACGGATTCAGCCCATCAGGCCTGTCATAGTTCAATTCATAATCCAATTTCTCCGGCGAGTTCATTAGTTTTAGATTATTCTCTGGTAAGGCCGAGGACCCGTATTGAAAATCATAATTCACACTTGTTTTACCAGCTAACCCTCTTTTGGTATTAATAACAATTACACCATTAGCACCTCTTGATCCATAAATAGAAGTCGCCGATGCATCTTTCAACACATTGTATGACTCAATATCTGCCGGATTAATTGTCGAAAAATCGGCAGTGGAAACCTGTACGCCATCTATTATATATAATGGTGCGTTGCTGCCATTAATGGAACCTTTGCCACGTATAGTAACATCGGCGGCAGCACCCGGCTGACCTGATTGAGATTGAGATAATAATCCAGGCACTTTACCTTGCAACAATTTGTCAAAAGAACCAACGGGCTGCAGTTTTACTTCCTCCCCGTTTACCTTAGCGATGGCACCTGCAACTTGCCGCCTGCTTCTTGATCCGTAACCTGTGACAATAATTTCTTGCAGATTACGCTCAGCAATCTCAAGCGATACATTCAGATCAGTACCTGTTACTGCTACTTCCTTTTCAGAAAAACCAATACTTGAAAAAAGAAGTGTGGCTCCTGTTGAAGTCCTGATAGTAAACCGTCCTTCCGTATTAGTTGTTGTTCCGCTGTTTGTTCCTTTAATAGTGATATTCACATTGGAAAGTGGAGAGCCATCCCTTGCATCAGTCACTCTTCCTTTTATTTCCTGTGCCCGCGCAAATGAAATGCCTATAACACTTATTGCAATCAGGAATAATAGTCTTTTCATAATTGTAGATTTGGTTATGATCAAATGACATAAGCACCAGATAGTATGCTTCATTGAAGAATGAATCGTTTACTGAAGAATGAAGAAATAGGCATGAAACATGAAAATCAAGTACTGAATTAAACCCTGCAGTTGCATGCCAACGGGGAATTGGCTACCTGAAACATTTAAAATCAAAACCAAACCAATATATTTTCTTACCAAAGCAGAGATAAGAAGAATTTTTTTTCAAAAACAAAAATTTTGAAAGAAACACAACCGGTAACTACGGAGGGAAAACCAATCATTTCTTACTAATTTTACAGCAGCAAAGTGTAGATCAGTTATGCTTTAAATTATGAGAGTGCTGCTCCTTTTTGTTCTGGCTTACTGCTGCCGCTCGGATGCACAGGATAGTATTATTGTCATCAGGGCTGGAACAAGTGTTAAGGAATCAGTTTCAATAACGGACTTATATCAGTATCCACAATTTATCCGTAGCAAAGTATTTTTTAAATCCGGAGATAGTACAGTGACAAGATTGAATTATAGCAAGCTCTTTGATGAAATGCAGTTTATAGATTTTAAAAGCGACACACTTAGTATTGCCAATGCGGCCATGATCAGGTTAATTCTTATTCATAATGATTTGTTTTACTATGACAATGGATACGTAAACCTGATAAAAGACACTAATGGAATAAAACTCGCCGCAAAACAAACACTCCGGGTGGCAAGCAAAAATAAGATTGGCGCATATGATATGTCAAACCCTACATCTGCAATAGATAGTTATGGCACATTGATCGACCAAAGAGGCGTTTACAACCTGGTTCCAAGAGAAGATATAATACTGGTAAAAAAAACACAGTATTACTTTGGAGATAAATACAACCGCTTTGTTTTGGCTACCAGGAAAAACTTAATGGAGCAGTTTTCCAAACAAAGTAGAACACTGAATACATATCTAAAAGAAAATAACGTCGACCTTAACAGCAGGAAAGACCTTGAGAAATTACTTCAGTTCTTAGCAAGCTTATAGACATTATGTCCGACGTTGCCATTGAAGTCCCAATCATATTATATTGCTTTTATATTTTTTAAACTGATTCAATAAGCAGTTTTGCCGGTTCCTTCGGATCCGATGCTTGCCTTCCGTAGGCTTAATTACAAACTAAGCATAACGACCCAAAATTTTTTAAATATTTTTTATTGGTTTGAAGAAAGAAGAGTTAGCCGTTGAAACAATTGTACCGCTCATACAATCAATTCATCTCTCCTATAAACCACTATCAGAACTTTAACCAAACATTTAACCCCGCCATCCCAATCCGCAATTATGATTGAATGAATTTCGCCGCTTTATTTTAACTTCAACCTCTATAGAAAAATTCAAAAGAAGAATGAAGGAGCTAATTCAAATGATCGATCAAACAAAAGATCTTCAATTAAAAGTTGCCGAACTTGAAAAACAACTTGCACAAAGCAACCGGGAGCTGGAGATCGAAGCCGCTTTGGAACGGGTTCGGGCAAGAGCTATGGGCATGCATAATTCAAATGAATTAAGTGATGTGTTGTCTGTTCTTTTTGAGCAATATGATATTTTAGGTATCTCCCCGGTATTTTCTCATCTCACATTATTTGACCTGGAAAAAAATAAGTTCTCGTACCGGACGACTGGTAGAAAGGGCCGTCGTGTACAGGCAGAACAAAAAATTGATATGGATGCAGTAGAGGCATGGAAAGAAAGCGTTGAAAACTGGAAGAAAGGCGGGCCCGACCAGGTAAATGCTCATATGTATCCTTACGAGATCCTTCCCTACGTATTTCAATTGTTCCAGGAAATTCTTTCAGCTGTACCTGACGACGCAAAGTTTTACCCGGAAGATTTTCCAAATGGCTTATTTATTACCCAGGGTTATTGCAAATTTGGATATGTGGGGTTTGGTCATACAAAAGAAGCAACGCCGGAAGAAAAGGAAGTGGTAAAAAGGATGGCCATTGAATTTGAAAGATTATACCAGCGTTTCATTGATCTGCAAACAAGTGAAGCGCAGATCCAGGAAGCGCAAATCGAAGCTTCACTCGAGCGGGTGAGGGCAAGCACAATGGCAATGCGTAGTAGTGATGATGTTGGTAATGCAATAGGTGTATTGTTCAACGAGCTGGATAAGTTTGGGATTTCGCTTTTGCGCTGCGGCCTGATCATCGTTAATGACAAAGAAAAAACGATGCAGGTGTGGAGAGCACATACTACGAAAGCTGGAACAGTGGGCCAGGTATCTGGCAAAATATCAATCTCCGTTCATCCGATGTATGAAGCAGCTTACGATTCATGGTTATTGAAAGAGACAATGGCAAGTTATGATCTCTCAGCTGAAGATTTTATGAATTATTACAAGACGGTCTCAAATCATGCACCGCAATTCGCACACAACGTTACGCCGGAAAAACAAACCAATACCAGTTTCTTTTTTAAAGAAGGCGCTATTTTCACTTTTACCAAAGAACCACTGGATGCAGCCACATGTGCAGAGTTAAAAAAGTTTGCAGCGGTTTTTGGTCTCACCTATCGCCGGTATCTTGATCTGAAAATTGCGGAAGCGCAGGCGAGAGACATGATGAGACAAGCTTCACTTGATCGTATTCGTGCAGAGATCGCATCAATGCGTACTGCGAATGATCTTGATCGGATTACACCTTTAATATGGAATGAACTTAATACACTTGGCGTTCCATTTATCCGCTGTGGTGTATTTATTATGGATGATCTGCAACAAGTAAGTCATACATATCTTTCTACACCCGATGGAAAAGCAGTGGCGGCTTTTGACCTTCCTTATGATACACCGGGGAATACTGCACAAATAGTTGCTCATTGGCAGAATAAAAAATTTCATACAGAATACTGGGACCAGGAAGCGTATACCGCATTTGCAGGAAATTTAGTCATCCAGGGAGTGTATAATTCTCCTGAACAATACCTGAGCAAACTTCCTGGTGGTGGTTTTTATTTACATTTTGCACCTTTTCTGCAAGGCATGTTGTATGTAGGTAATACCGCACAATTGGGCAAACAGGATATCCGGACAATGCAATCCGTAGCAGATGCATTTTCCACTGCCTATGCACGGTATGAAGACTTCAGCAAACTGGAAGCGGCGAAACTGCAGGTCGAGAACACATTGCTCGATCTGAAGAAAACGCAGAAGCAACTGATCCAGGCCGAAAAAATGGCTTCGCTTGGACAACTCACAGCAGGCATTGCACATGAAATACAAAATCCTCTCAACTTTATAAATAACTTTTCTGAGGTCAATACAGAATTAATTACTGAGATGAAGCTGGAGATCACGAAAGGTAATTTTGAAGCAGTGAGTGTGCTTGCTGATGATCTGAAAGACCACGAAGAGAAAATAACTTATCATGGCAACCGTGCAGCATCCATTGTAAAGGGCATGCTGCAGCATACACGAAACCGGAGAGGCCAGAAAGAACCTACAAATATTAATGCTTTGTGCGATGAGTATTTACGCTTAAGCTATCATGGTCTGCGGGCAAAGGACAAAAACTTTAATGCAAAAATGCAAACCAACCTGGATGAAAGTATTGGCAGCATAAATGTCGTTCCGCAGGAGATCGGGAGTGTATTATTGAATCTGTTCAACAATGCATTTTACGCTGTAAATGAAAAAAAAGAAAAACTGAATGGAATATTTGAACCGATGGTAAGCGTAATAACAAAAAAAGAAAATGAAAAGGTTGTTATAAAAGTTATCGACAATGGTTTTGGAATTCCGAAGAATTCAGTGGATAAAATTTTTCAACCATTCTATTCGACGAAACCGCCGGGACAAGGAACCGGTTTAGGCTTATCGTTGAGTTATGATGTTATTAAGGCACATGATGGTACAATAAAGGTTGAAACGAAAGAGAATGAAGGAACGGTAATGATAGTTGAGCTGCCTGTTTAATTGCAACAACTACAGATAAAACAAGTGACTGAAGAGTGTTGAAAATTTTTATGTACCAAACTGCATTGCTACTATGATACTTCCGTTGCACAGTTTACCCAGAGCGAAGCGAAGGGCACTCTTCTACGTTCAGTAATTTATTGAGCAAAACGATTTCAATATTTTTTAAATATTCTTTATTGGTTTGAAGAAAGAAAGAACACTACGGACAACAAGGAGATATTAACGTATTAGCGTGACCGTGCCTTTTTGATAGCCTTGCTTCTCTCCTTGTAACTTATAAGTGCATTGCCAAACAAAAACACCTGAATTGGCTTGAAGGCCTTTGATGGTTCCGTCCCAACCTTTCTCAGGATCAGTAGATTTGAAAACCAAATTTCCCCACCTGTCAAAGACTTCCAAATTGAATGATTCAACAATTCCATAAACTTTTGCACGAAAGATGTCATTAAGCTGATCTCCGTTTGGTGTGAAACCTGTTGGGATCATAACGCCAGTGAGGCAATTTTCTTGTATCACTAATATTGTATCCTGCCCGGTACAATTATTCATGTCTTTTACAGTCAGTATGTATTGTCCCGGTTTGTCAATAACGATATTTGATTGTCTTGAACCTGTAGACCAGTTATATTGAATATAAGAATTCTGGACATTGATCGTTAGCTTATCATAATGACATAAGCTATCAGTTTGTTTCAGGAAGTTTGATGGATTTGGAACTATGTTTTTTATTTCTACTGTATCCGAAGATTCGCAACCGTTATTATCAATAACCTTTACCCAATAGACACCAATATTATTTGTAGTAAACCCTGGAAGTGTCGATAGATCTTGCCATTCGTACGAATTGAATGATCCTGGGTTAAAAGTATAGGATTCTCCAACACATAAATTTCTATCGGCTCCAAGATTTGGTTTTGGTTTTGAATCAACTACAAGATGAGTGATAACTATAGAATCACAACCGAGATAAGTTTGTAGTGTATCGCGATAAGTTCCGGAAAATGTTTGATCCTTTCCCCCGGCATAATAGGATGCACCTGCACAAATGGAAGCATTAATATTTGTGGTCTTTGTCGGATATATAACCAGGTTAATGGTTCGGATACTATCACAACCATTCATGGCTACCAGTGTATCAACGAAAATGCCGTTAGTGTTATATCCTGAATAGTTTTCTCCCTGGCAAATGGAAGCATTAATCGTTGAATAGGCCCTTGGCTTAACAGTTAAGTTAAGTGTCCGTGTGCTATCACAACCGTTGCTCCCAGTAAAATTATTTATGTATGTTCCTGTTGCAGTATACCCCGCATAGTTCTGCCCCTCGCAGATAATAGTGTTAAGTGTAGTAGCAACTGAATTATTAATAGTTAGCTTGAGATTAATGATGCTATCACAACCAAATCTGTTTACCAAAGTATCCCGATAAAAGCCACTTGCGGTAAAAGTTTGACCGTTCCAAATATAGCTATTACAAGTAGCAAGATTCAATGTGTCATTTGATCCGCTTATGGTTAAATTCAGCGTGATGATGCTATCGCAGCCTGATATATTTTGTAATACCTGTGTATAAACCCCGCTGCGAGTGTAAGTTTGGTTGTTAAGCATATAACTGAAGCAGGAAGATGTGTTGATGGTGTTGTATGTGACATTAACACATTGACTCAGCTTTTGTACAAATGCATCTCCATAATCAACCATTGTAAGATTATAAATTCCCGCTTCAGGATCAAAATCAACTGTTCCCCAAAAATAACCCGTGGTATAAACATTTCTTGTAGCATCCACTACAATATCATACCCTGCATCGGAATTTGTTATTGAGCCCATAGTTTTCCCCCATACAAAGTTTCCGTTGTTATCTAGTTTGGAAATAAAGTAATCGTCGTATCCATTGGCGACAAGATTAAAAACACCAGGACCCGGATCAAAATCAGCAACCCCCCGATAATACCCTGTTGTATATAAGTTGCCAAATTCGTCGGCTGTAATAGCTCTAACCAAGGCGTCTGCATTGCTACCAAGTTGTTTTGCCCAAACAAAGTCGCCTGAAGAATTTAATTTTAGAATGAACATACGACCATTGAGCCAATCCATATTAAATACTCCCGGGCCGGGATCAAAATCAGTTGTCGAAAAAAACCTTCCGCAGATAAATACATTTCCGGTCGCATCGGTAACAACATCGTAGCTATATTCCTCCATAGTGCCGCCAATGCTTTTTGCCCATATAAAATTTCCAGCTGGATCTAGCTTGGAGATAAAAGCATCCATCAAAGTACCTGATGCCACAAGTGAAAACGTATTTGTTCCGGGATCAAAGTCAGCGCTTCCGGAAAAATGACCGGTTGTAATAATGTTTCCAGACCCGTCAAGACTAATTCCCCAAGCCTGATCAAGTTTGGTGCCTCCCATTTGTTTTACCCATTGAAAATTTCCGGTTGCGTCCAGCTTTAAAACAAATACATCTTCTATGCCAAGGGAAAGACCAGTATAACCAGTTTCTGTAAGATTGAAAATACCAGGCCCCGGATTAAAATCAGCTATTGCAGTAAATCCGCCGGTTGAATAAACATTCCCAATGGCATCAACACGAATGGAAATAAGATCAGTGTTTTCGAATTTTTTAGCCCACTGAAAATTTCCGTTAGCATCAAGCTTCGAAATAAATGACGCACTTGAACGAGGGTCATCGGTAGCCAGGTTATAAATACCTGTACCCGGATCAAAATCCACTGTACCACCGAACCACCCTGCATAATATACATTACCGGTATTATCTAAACCTATTGAGATGGCGCCATCTGCACTCGATCCTCCTATGCCTTTTGCCCACACAAAATTTCCATTTGCATCGAGCTTTGAAATATAAAGATCGAAATGCCCGTTAGATACGATGTTATAAACTCCCGGACCCGGATCGAAATCTGTAACAGGTGCAAAATTTCCTACAGTATAAACATTCCCAGCGTTATCTACAGCGATCGAAGTGCCATAATCATTTGCAGTTCCGCCAAAACTGCGTGCCCATTGTAATCCTACGCTTTGAGACGAAGCTGCGTGGCAATAAATAAAAAATAAAAAAAATGTAAAGTATTTCATGTATGAAAAGGTAGCAGAAGATTAAAAATATTAAACTTTTATCAAAAAAGCCAGTGGAGTAATTGAACTGTATTTATTTATTGTGAAACGTAAAAACAGGCATTAAAAAAAATAAATTCCTTTTCATTAAATAAATTTTGGCTGTAAAGGTAGATCGGTCCATTCCCGGAGAAATGGATTAATATATTTTAAAAATAGATTATAGTATTCCTTTAAAACATCAATTCCGCATGTTGTTGACCATCGTCAACAATCATCATATTTTACTATTTGCGTGCTCCTTCGGAGCAGATGCTTAGTCACTCCCGATAGCTATCGGGACTAAGCATTACGATTTCAATATTTTTAAATATTCTTTATTGGTTTGATGAAAGAAGGAAAGATTCTGACAACGAAGAGTATCGATTACAGATATTAAACACGGTGCAGCCCTCACCCTTAGTTCGCACTGCACCGTGTTTTAAAAATTTTTAAATAACTGAAACCGCGTTAATGACATACGATCCGTTAATGCACCATTTTTGTTGGTCTGAATACAAGTGGTCCAAATATTCTGCAAGACATACAAACCAATTGCTGTAATTTTCTTGCTCTGTCATCCAGATCAGAAAATGTTATCGGCGTTCCGCTTACTGGGTCATTAATCGTTATTCCTGATAGAAAACCGGAAAGCCCTGCGGTAGAACCAAATGGTGCTGGATTTACATGAGTAAATCCTGTTGCCGTTTCTATACCATGACAAGCATTGCATGTATTTAAAGAAAATATTTGTCTTGTAGTTGCTGCATCTGCACAAGTAATGGCTGCATTCCATGCATCTGCCGGGCCGTTAGTTGTATTTGAAACCGCCCCTAAAAATGGCTGCCCGCTTACTGCATCAGGAACATCATAATTATTGGCAAGAATTTCTGCACAATGACTATTAATAAAATCTGCAAGCAGCGCCGAATTATTTAAAGCATTCCGAGGAGTTTTTTTCACGGTAACTAATTTAAGAAGGTGTGTAGTAGTATCAATATTGAATTCCCTTAACTGCCATGGCCCTGCCAGCTCAATTTCATTTGTCCTTATCTGGTTCAATGAACTTCCGTTTGGTTTTGCAGGATTTGTATTGGCATTTACAAATTGATCCGTTATGGCTTGCAAAGCCGAATTATATGTAACATCACCAAGAGTTAATGTATGTAGATCATACCACTGCTGTCCCCACTTACGAACGGGGGTGCAACCTTTTTTATTTACTCCATATTCAAATATGATCGTGAAAGGTCGCTGTGAATTTAGAACAGCAGTATTGGTTGAATTCATTAAAGCAAAAACAAATCGTCCCTCGCCGGCATCGCCAACGCCGTAACCAACGCTTTGTCTCAGATCAACCCTGTTTACAATTGCTAAAAGTTTGACAGGTGCTTCCGCCATATCTAATGTATCGGCAGGCAAGCCAGCAGCTGCACTGCGTTGTTGCCAATTAGTGATGATAGTTGTAATTGCTATTCTTTTAGCGGCATTGTCACCATTTAATGGAATGTCCGCTTCCCATGATTTTAACCATGTTAATACAAATTCTGTTGTGGTTTTAGTTGTTGCACTTTTATTAACCATGTGATTGATGAGATTATTAAATGTCCAGGCTCCTGTCTTGTTACCTGTATGTGTTACAGGATTCCAAGTTCGTGTAGCATCCTCTACAACACTTGTAGCATTTATCATTAAACTTTTGGGGATCAGGTCAGCTGGCGGAGGTGGACAAAGAAGCTCGGGGAAAATGCGTATCGGAATTCTTAACCTTAATGCCGCTTCCAGATCGATTAACTGGACATTTTTTTTATCAAACTTTGCCTGGCGATTTACAAATGAGATATTCGGATCAGATTGCAAAATTGTATGTAATGAAGCAAATCTTGTTGTATCTCTTTTATCAAATCTCAATGCATTAGGTATGTCTCTTAGCTGTGCCTCCAATCTATTTCCTCTTTCAATAGTTGCATTTTGCTGAACTATCATTTCTCTCACCTCATTCGTATCCATCTTTATAAATACAGAAAAGATCCCATCCCCTTTAAGTGAATCAGCGCCTTTGCCATCATCCCTCATTACTATTTTCTGCCCATCTACTTCATAAGCATGAAATTGATCCTTCAATTGGCCGCTGAAGTTGGCGGTCATAAGAAAGTTACCGTTCTTGTTCTCTTTATCTAACAGCTTTAATGTTATTTCATTTGTCACAGGAGGATTACTGCTGAATTCTGTTTTAATGTTCGTCTCCTTTACTATTTTTTCATAATCATCTTTTTCACAAGAAGTAAAAATCAGGATCAACGCAAATAACGAAATGGTTAATGCTTTTTTCATACGTTTTTATTTAGAGTTAATAAATACTTTTTTACATAGCCTTCAACGTTCTAAAACTCTCACCTTTCTATTTGCAACAGGCCGGATACCTTTTACACAATGAATTTTCCAGATGAATTTATAAGCTGCAATCAGTCAAACTTATTTTTGCTTTGATCAGTGCCTAAGTGAAGTTTTTTGTAGGGGAGGCATAAATATAGACCAAAGAGATGCTCACAACCAATACCACAAAAGAGGTATCAATCAAAAGAATGTTACTTATAAGCACTCTTACTTATTTATTACTCTTTATTGATTTGAAGAAAGGAACACTAACGACAACGGAGAAGACCCCGAAGGAACTGAAAGCAAACAGCACTGCTCAAACTATATTTCTAAAAGGCCATCTGCCAATCCCTGCCATTGTACTTTAGAAAATCCGGCGATCCCGCTAACGCCGACCATGACATCACGAACTTTATCCACGAACGATTCTGCCTCAGTATTGGGAAGCATATTGCGATCCACTATCCATGAAACAACCTTTACATTTTCCCTGATGATAAGAAAAGAGCTAGTAGTTTCATTGGAATAGAAATGTGCCGTCTCATTTTTTTTCCCAAACGGGTTTTCAGTCGGCCTCACACGAAACCCGGCAGATTGAAAGGATCCTTCATTTATTTCTTTCAGTTCTTCCACAACGACCCAATCATAACCGTTGCCTTCTTTATTTCCAGGTCCGGGAATATTTATCCTCAAATAATCTCCTTTGTTAACGTTCCTGCTGACCTCGTTACCATCCGGATCAACGATTTGAAACCGTGCAGTGAGACCAGCCACTACGTGATGCCAGTCATTTACAGAAAATAATTTTTTCTTAGCCAGCTCATATAGAGATTGTGCAGCAGTTTCGTTACCTGGCACCTTGCTCGCCTCCACTTCTAATTCCTGTCCTCTAAATTGTCCAGGTATGATCCCTAGTAGGTCTTTTCGTTTCATTTCAAATGCTGAACAACATTTATACCTGTTATCATTTATCGTGGGATGATCAGTATTCTTCTACAATAATGATCCTGTGAATTGGTGGCCTCAGTTTGCAATTAATGCCAGTGGAACTAATTACCTGATCCTTCGGTGCAGATGTTTAGTTACTCCGAAGGGGTTCCTTCAGAACAAACTAAGCATACCTGTCCCGATCCTTCGGGAACGACTCAAGATTTTTTTTAATATTCTTTATTGATTAGAAGAGAAAGCACATTACGGACAACGGCGAGGGGAATGATCAATGATTTTCATTCGGTGTCTTCTTCTCCATATCCTCCACTTGTTTTATAAATTTTGTTATTGACGCATCGTTATATGAACCGTATGCATCAATCAACGTACCCTTTTTTCCATTATCCAATTCAATTGCATAAAGAATTGCATTATCCGCCGGATCACTAGCCCCTTCAAAACGGAAAAAATTTTTGATATGAACCTGGTCTGGCTTATAATGTTTACCCTCTTCTACAGCTACCAGGCCTTGCTCGTCTACTTTAAAATTAATTGAATAACCATCTGTCACCAGTTTGTTTACACAGGTGGAGAGAGAATTCATTTCTGTGGTTGATTGTGTTTGCATACAGATGGGCTCGAAAAATCATACCAGACTGTAAGTCTCAGATTTTGATATGATTGAAAAAGGAGAGGTTTTAGATTAGTGAGAGATTTTGCCCATTGTACGTCGCACAAAAGATCCAGTGTTTTGATTTGAAAAAAAGAACAGTACCGAAAACGTGGGAATACTACCCACAACAATGGATCAACATTCCAAACGCTGATGAATGGTATATGGTATACCATTGGCGACCGATCCCAAACCTTGACCGCGACCACCGGGTAATCTGTATTGATAAGTTTTATTTCAATGAAGATGGAACTATCAAAAATGTAAAGATGACTTTTGATTGAGTAAGGCGTAAACTAAAAGGAAAGTAAGCGATCTAATTTTTGCGTTCCGCGCAAACGACTTATTTATGCACCAGCGAATCACGTTGCCGCATAGCCATCTTGAACACTTCATCAAGACTTAAAATTTCATTTTCAGGATCTCTTTTTTCTCAAGATGCTTCATCACATCCGCTTTTGTGAGCAAGGCCTGTCGAAGTTTTTTTTCGGATAACAAATTCAACTGATCGGTTATGTGTTTGCTTTCTTTCTGCGTGGCATTGCCATAACCAAGCAACACTGATGCTTGCGGACTTTTTCCAAATTCGGTTACAGCAATAAATGTTTCACCCCCTTCTGCCCGAAATTTATTATCTGCATCTTGCGAGTAAGACATAGACATAAAGATCCCCTCCTGCTGTAAGCCACCATTAGCGGGCAGATCAAGTCCATTCATGCGAAGACGAAATACTTCTCCCCATGCAATATCCATCGAACCATATTTCTCTTTTACTTCTTTGGCTGCCTGCACTAAAAGCGATACGGCCTGTTTCTCATCGCTTAATCCGTCAGGTGTTGTTACCGGTTTAAAAGGATCCCAACGGGTAGCATACATAGTTGGTGTGAGTTTCTCGAACCAGGCTGAGAATAATACGGCGCCTTTACTTGCTGCATCGGTTTTTCTATCCCATGTTTTAAGAATAGCAGCGGCTTGTAATGTTGTTGGATCAGGATATTTATCTATTGCTGCCAACAGATCATCAAGAAAACGGTCTGCTGTTTCTACGCCGGTGTTGAGTTTGTAGGTGATCAATTCGTCAAATGAAATGGAAGGATCATTCTTTATCATATTCACAGCATGCTGCGGACGGAATCCCATGAATAGCGGCGCCACATAAGAAGGAAATTTTCTTGGATCCAATACAGGTGGATAGGTACAGTTCCATGGAGGTTCATTTGCATTTTGCAAAAAACCTGTGGATGGATTTAAAACTTTTGGCAGTTCATCATATGAAAGCGTTTCATTCCATATTAGTGTGGACCGGGTTCCATCAATCGTGCCCCGCCAATAAGCAAAATTTCCTTCAGGTCTTTTAGGCAGATTACCATTGAAGAGATAAAAAATATTTCCCTCTTTATCTGCATAAAGTAAATTAAATATTGGTATCTGCATCATCTTAAGCGCTGATTCGAATTCTGAAAAATTTTTTGCGCTGATCATTTTGTGATACTCTTCAAATAATTTATCGTTTTCTAAACCTGCTACTCTTACCGCCCAGGCCTTATTACCTTTTTCTCCCACCACCCGTCCATGTTTTGATATTTTTATTTCCATTTTTTCTTCCTTCATCGTTCCATCGCTTTGTCTCACTTTGATGAGTTTGCTATTTTGATCAAATGGAACGGTAGCCCCATCCAACATGTACCCATTTCCCTGCAGCGTAAGTTCATACCTGTCTGAAGCATCCAGCGTATTTACAGTATGTGTCCAACCAAGGTGATCGTTGAATGCAAGGAACAATAAGGGCATACCGATCATGGTAACTCCATAAACATGCATTGCAGAAGTATTGAGGTTTGCTTCGAACTGTAAAGTGAAATCCGGCTTCCAGGGAAGATGAGGGTTAATGACCAGCATAGCGTGACCGGATGCAGACCTTGAAGGCCCAATTGCAATTGCATTGGAACCCGGCTGAAATAATTTCTCAGTTGCAGCCCGTTCGTTTGCTGTTAAAAAACGATAAAGAGTTCTTTCGATACTTGCAAATACATCTTCACCAGCAACCGGCAGCACAACTTTCATTTCCTTGTCAATGGCTTCGGGATGATCATTTGCATAATCGTTTATTCCTTTTACAAATGCATCGATATAGTTTTTATATTCTGCAGTTTGTTTTTTATAAATGTCTTTAGCTTTTGCAGGAAGATCATAAAGCAGCACCTGTTTGTCTGAAGCGAGATAGTCAGCACCCCAGTATTCCGCAGCACGTCCTCTTGCTTGTCCATAGATCTGTAATAAAAGATTTGCATGATTATTCATTTGTGCCCAGCCAAAAGCATAATACATTTCTTTATTTGAATTTGCATAGATATGCGGTACGCCATAGTTATCCCAGAGAATTTCTGTTGCTGCATTTTGAGCCGGGAGTTTTAAACAAATAAAGGAGAAGATCACAAATAAACCCCTTGCCCGTACAAAATGAAATTGAGTGAACATGAGAGAATTTGTATTAACAATAAATATCGCTGAGAAGTTCTTAAGTGGAGAAACAGGAAGCTTGAATTTAAATTTAAGATTTTTTTTTCTGCCTCTCACCGAGCTTTATATTCTTTCTTTTGCTTGTGCAAAAGAAAGAACCAAAGAAAAGCACACCGGCAATGATATACAGCCATTGCCGGAC
>JBIOVR010000502.1:0-6870 GCA_044867875.1 Chitinophagaceae bacterium | reverse complement strand
CGCCGCCTGTTTCTCCTCTTCACTATAGCAATAAATAGTTTCTTGTTTATTCCTTACCCGGAACAATGGCGTCTCTAACACATACACTTTTTCATGCTTCACCAGGTCAGGGAAAAATTGCAGGAAGAAAGTCATTAACAATAAACGAATATGCATACCGTCAACATCTGCATCTGTAGCGATCACTACATTATTATAACGCAACCCGTCCAAACCTTCTTCGATATTCAGTGCATGTTGCAAAAGGTTGAACTCTTCATTTTCATACACCACTTTTTTTGTAAGACCAAAACAGTTCAGCGGCTTACCACGCAAACTAAACACCGCTTGTGTTTCCACACTTCTTGATTTCGTAATGGAACCGCTGGCACTATCACCTTCAGTTATAAAAACTGTTGTTTCTTTCAACTTGGCAACAAATTCTTCTTTACCCTTTGTTGGCGGATCATCATTTAAATGATAACGGCAATCACGCAACTTACGATTATGAAGGTTCGCTTTTTTTGCTCTTTCGTTTGCCAGCTTCTTTATTCCTGACAACTCTTTTCTTTCTCTTTCGCTTTGCTCAATGCGTTTTTTAAGCTCTTCGGCAGTTATCGGGTTCTTATGTAAAAAGATCTCAAGTTCTTTAGAAAAGAAATCACCAATAAAATTTCTCATGGTTGGCCCGCCTTCCGCAACATTCACTGAACCAAGCTTTGTTTTTGTCTGGCTTTCAAAAACAGGCTCCACCACACGAACCGAAACTGCCGCAACAATTCCTGTTCTTATATCGGCAGCATCATAATCTTTTTTATAAAAATCACGGATCGTTTTTACATAGGCCTCGCGGAATGCCTGCTGATGCGTACCACCCTGTGTTGTATGCTGACCATTTACAAAACTGTAAATGTCTTCTCCGTATTCATTCGTATGAGAGATCGCAACCTCAATATCATCCCCTGTTAAATGAATAATAGGATAACGGATCTCATCTTCATTGGTTTTGCGTTGCAACAGATCAAGCAACCCATTTTTACTTACAAAACTTTTTCCGTTGAAAACGATCTTCAATCCCGCATTCAAAAAACAATAGTTCCATATCTGGTTCTCTAAAAACTCAGGATGAAATTTAAAATTCTTGAACACTGTTTCATCAGGAATAAAAGTCACCATCGTACCATTATCCTCAACGCTCTTTGCTTCTTTATATTCCTTTATTAAAAATCCTTTTTCAAATTCAGCGGTCTTTTCCTTTCCATCACGAAATGCAGTTACTTTAAAATAACCACTCAAAGCATTCACAGCTTTTGTACCCACGCCATTCAAACCAACTGATTTCTGGAAAACCTTGCTGTCATATTTTGCGCCGGTATTTATTTTACTCACCACATCCACCACTTTACCAAGCGGAATACCACGACCATAATCACGGATCGTCACCTGCTTTCCTTCAACGTTTATCTCCACCGTTTTTCCAAAGCCCATTGTGTATTCATCAATGCAGTTATCGAGCACTTCTTTCGCCAGCACATAAATACCATCATCCGGCGATGAGCCATCACCAAGTTTACCAATATACATACCCGGTCGCAGGCGGATATGTTCTTTCCAGTCGAGGGATTTGATGCTCTCTTCGTTGTAGTCGAAAAGATCGCTAATGTCTTTTACTTTTTCCTTTGCCATTTACACGATACGGTTTAGTTTTTCTTTTGGTTATCAGCTTTTGTAATTCTATTGAACGTCCCTTGCGTCGCACTCTTGCACATCAGATTCACTATTCAGCTATTTTCAATCGGGCAAATATAACAAAACCGCATTTGCTCCTTAATTTTAGATTTATTAACCTCTGTTGATAAAATAAATTTTTTGAGTCTTGAAAACCCCGAAACAAGATTATAAAACCACTCACCCTAAAACCCGTAGCCAATGGCGAAAATGGCTGGAGAAAAATCATTCCACTTCTCCAGGCATCTGGCTGATCTATTATAAAAAAGATACTGGCAAACGAAAATTTGATTATGCTGATGCCGTGGAAGAAGCATTATGTTTTGGATGGATCGACAGTCAGCCACGAAAAATAGATGATGAAAGATCAGCGTTGAAGTTTACTCCACGAAAAACAAAAAGTGTTTGGAGTAAACTAAATAAGCAACGCATCGAAAATCTAATTGAGCAAAAATTAATGACCTCCGCTGGTCTGGATAAGATCGAACTGGCTAAAAGGAATGGAAGTTGGGATACCCTGAATTCTTCAGATCTTCATGCTGACAATAATTCGATGCCCGATGAACTGAAAAAAGCTTTATCAAAAAACAAAAAAGCCCTGGCAAATTTTCTTGCATTTTCACCCTCCTATCGTAAACGATTTCTTTTTTGGGTCGACAGCGCCAAAACTCCCGTAACAAAGGCTGCAAGAATAGAACAAACTTTTTTGATGGCAGCCGCCAATAAAAAACCTGGCCCTAAAGGTTTTAAATTGTGAATAATTTCTTGTACCATTCATAAAAAAATAATTTCCCCGGCACAAAAACTGTAGTAACTTTTCTTAACTAAATAAAAGGGTATGAAAAAAACAATCGTTGCCCTCATTCTGGCCTCCGGTGTTACCGCAATTGCATTCGCGGCTTTAGATACTTCTTCTGTTTCAACTAAAAAGATGAAAACAGAAAAGAAAGCCGAAACAAAAAAGAAAAAAGAATGCAAGCATACTTGCATGTATAGCATCTGATCACCGGCAAAAAGCCTTCTGTTTCGCAGGAGGCTTTTTTATTTCCTCCTGATAAAAGTTTCCCTTGTTAATGATAGTCCTCAGGTGAATAAAGGTTTCTACAGGTTAATTTTATAGTAGAAATTCTATAGTATGAAAAAGATGTTTCTGCTCCTGTGTTCAGTTGTTCTATTCTCCTGCCAAACGAGCAGAATAACTGCTACATGGACCGATAAGAATGTGTCGCCCAAAAAATTTAATAAGATACTAGTAATAGGTTTATTCAAAGACAACGATCGTGAATTGCAGTCAAAAATGGAAAAACATCTTGCCGGAGATCTCAACGACCTTGGCTATAGTGCATTTGCTGCAAGCGATGTGTTTCCACTTGGCACTTTTGTGAACGGAGATACGACAAAAGCAATTGAAGCTCTCAATAGTAAGGGGTTTGATGCAGTCCTGACGGTCGTGCTTCTTAATAAAGAAAAGGAAAACCAATATATCCCCGGGCGGGTGAAGTACACACCTTATGAACCCTATCATGATCGTTTAGATCTCTATTATTATTCAATGTACGATCGCATTCAAACCGAGGGATATTATGAATCAGCTACCAAAATTTTCTGGGAGAGCAATTTCTATGACCGCAATTCTAAAAAAATGATCTACTCATCCCAAACCGAGTCTTTTGACCTCGGTTCCAAGGATGATCTTGCCCATTATTACGGTGTGCTTTTGGCCAATAACCTCGTAAAAAGCAAGGTGCTGATCAAGCCCGAAGAACCTCGTTTTTAATATCAAAAACAAAAAAGAAAAAAGAGTGCAAGTGTACTTGCATGTACGGTATCTGATCACTGGCAAAAAGCGCTCTGTTTCGCAGGAGGCTTTTTTTAATATAATAGTTTTTGTTTTTTGCAATACAACTTTATACTATTTTCAGAATTTTCTGAAAGTTCGAAGGGTTATTTACCTCTTTTTGTCTTAATCCCGGTTAATGATTTCAGCACGTATGGAGTGGACTTGTTGGAAAAATCCTTGTTTTTCAAGTCTTTATTTTCATGCCGCTTTTCTATGGTTTCCGAAATGGATTTAATTTTTGGTCAAAAAAAATTTTTAGTCTCACAGCCTTGGTTGTGTCAAAACAAAACCCCTAAATTTGACCTACTGACCCTATTGAATAACTAACCCATTCAGTACAGTTTTACCCGTTAAATTCTAACTAACTACTACCCATTCCAGCTTGTTTATTGGAAAAGGAGAAAATTTATTTTATTCAAAAAGCGGAGGAGCTATGTATACTTATGATTTACTGGAATCAGGTTGCTATTACCTGGTGAAAGAAAAAGAAGATTCAATGATCACATTGATCAAGGTAGCACTGGAAACAGATCATTGTTTATTTATTATGAAATTTGAAGACCCAACAGACACGGAATGGAAATTAAAAAAAGATCCGCTGTTTGACATTATTGAATGTCTCACCGATACGGCTGTAAAGGATTGGGAGATTCATTATAAAAGCAGCGAAGATGCTTATACGGAAGAAGATGATGAAGATTGATCGATCACTTATCTAACCTCCATTTATATAATTTCTATTGAGTGGTAATTGAAAAGAACTATTTTAGTTCACAACAATTACCACTTTTTTTATGAAAAATAATCTGACACGTTTTTTATCTATCCTTATTGCTTTCAGTTTCACTATTACACTAACTGCACAAGAAGATCTGCCAACAGATTATTTGAGTAAAGAATTTCATGCAGGTCGCCGCGATGCATTACGTAAGATAATGCCCGATAATTCTGTATTTGTTGTGTTGGCCTACCCTACCCGAACGTTCAGTAACGATGTAGATTATTTCTATCATCAAAACCCTGACATGTATTATTTCAGCGGGTATAAAGAGCCGCAGTCAATGTTATTTATTTTTAAAGATGAACAAAAGGGAACAAATGGTTCCGTTTATAAGGAAATGATTTTTGTACAAAAGAAAGATCCAAGAGCTGAGCAATGGACAGGAAGAAGATTAGGAACAGAAGGAGCCAAAGATAATCTTGGCCTTACCTATGCATTCAACGGTGAAGATTTTAAAAATACCTCAATAGATTTTTCAAAATTTGATAAAATAATTTTTGACAGACTCCCTGAGGATGTTCCAAATAGCAGCAGAGGCAATGCTGATCTTGCCGACCTGATCGAACAATTCAAATCAAAAGCAAATATCACGACAGACAATGCAAAGGATAAAAGATATGATTCAAGGTTATTTCGTGAACTTACTGGTAAGCTTCGTGAAATAAAAACACCAGAGGAAATGGATCTTATTCGTAAAGCAGTTGAAATTTCCTGCCGCGGGCAAAATGAAGTAATGAAAGCGGTTCACCCGGGCATGAGTGAATTAGAGATACAGGGGTTGCATGAATATGTACATAAAAAATATGGAGCTGAAGAAGTTGGTTATGGTTCTATTGTCGGCGCAGGAGCCAATGGTTGTGTATTGCACTATATGGAGAACTCAAAAACAAAGATCGGTACCGAAATGTTATTGATGGATGTTGGAGCCGAGTATCATGGATACACAGCTGATGTGACAAGAACAGTTCCTGCCAATGGAAAATTTTCCAAGGAACAAAAGCTTATATACAATATTGTGTACGACGCTCAGGAAGCTGCATTTAAAATTTTAAAGGATGGAGCTAAATGGACAGATGCGTCGAAAGCAGCAAGAGATATAATTGCGGAAGGACTTTTAAAATTAGGGATCATAAAAGATAAAAGTGAAGTAGGAACTTATTATCCGCATGGTCTTTCGCATCATATTGGCCTTGATGTTCACGATCGTGGTTTTTCACAAACCTTGAAGAAAGACATGGTCATCACAATTGAGCCAGGTATATATATTCCACCAAATAGTGAGTGCGATAAAAAATGGTGGGGCATTGCAGTACGAATCGAAGACGATGCGTTGATCACAGAGAAAGGTTACGAATTGCTTTCTGCATTTGCACCACGCAAGGTTGAGGACATTGAAAAAATGATAGCTGAAAAAAGTGCATTGGATAATTTTACTCTTCCTAAATTAAAATCTGCTGAGAAAAAAGCTTTCTAAGAACTAATTTCATTTTCGTAATTTTTAGTTTCATAAAAAATAAATTGATGAAACGCAGAGATTTTATTGGCAACTCCGCAGGCTTGGGTGCAGCCGTACTTACCAACCCATCCACTATTCTCACAACACAAGTAAAAAAGCCGCCAATACGAGTAGCCCATTTAACTGACTTTCATGTAAAGCCCGGTAAGGATATTGAAGCAAGTGTTGCAAAAGCAATGCATCATGCACAAATATTAGTACCAGAAATTGATTTTATTATCAATGGCGGTGATGCGATCTGGGATTCATTAGAAGCGGATAAAGAAAAAACACAAATACAATGGGATCTTTTTACTTCCATACTGAAAAAAGAGATCAGCCTGCCCGTTTATCATTGCATCGGCAATCATGATATATGGGGCTGGTTCATCAAAGAAAATAAACCCGAGAATGAAAGACAATATGGAAAGGTATGGGTAGTAGAAACTTTGCAAATGAAAAACAGGTATTATAGTTTTTCAAAAGATAAATGGCATTTTATAGTTCTTGATAGCACCCAACTAAATCCTGCGGGGGGATATATTGGTAAGATCGATGAAGAACAATTAGCATGGCTGCAAACTGAACTTGCCTCCGTAACAAAAGAAAAATTTATTTGTATCATATCACATATACCTATCCTGTCAATTTGTGCAGGCCTGTTTTTTGATAAAACAGAACCAAATGGTGATATGAAAATTCAGCGAAACCTGATGCATTCAGATTTTCTTTCCTTGAAAAAAATATTCAATAATTATCCGAATATAAAAGTTTGCATCAGTGGCCATATTCATTTGCAGGATGAATTAAATTATTTGGGAATAAAATATTATTGTAATGGTGCTGTTAGCGGGAATTGGTGGAAAGGAAGTTTCCAGGAATTTGCTCCTGCTTATGCCATGCTTGAATTTTATGCTGATGGAACATCGAAGAGATACATGCAGAATTATTAGTTCCGCCCCGGATTAATTATCTTGTTACTAAATCGTTTCTATGAAGAAGAACCCTGGAAAGTGCTTTTTTATTGTATGCTTTTCACTCGTAATT
>JBIOVR010000501.1:0-15701 GCA_044867875.1 Chitinophagaceae bacterium | reverse complement strand
GTGTAACTGCATATATCTGTTTTGTACATAAAAAGAAATGAGTCGAGATTGTAACGAAGATTATATCCCAATGCATTATTATAAATGATCAATGGCGAGTCTGCCAGCACTTTTAATTTTTCTGATTTTTTGAAATAATAAAACTTTAATACTTCGGGATTCACTAAAACACACCTGGAAGAGAAAGGAGTGGTGCCAATGAAATTTTCAAGAAAGAATTTGCCATATTTTGTCCAGCCATCTTTTACCTCGTTACTGCTGCGAATCACCACTTCTTCAATACTTTTTTCTTCTTTTACCATTTCAATTTCCAGTTCATTGGTTTTCATTTCAGGGCTAATACGGATCATTTTTGACCGGTAACCTGTATAAGTGATCACAAGGTCATAACCACCTTCTTTCAGGCTTAGATGAAATGTTCCTTCTTTATTGGTAGCAGTACCCTGTGTAGTATTCTGACAAAAAACCGAAGCAAATGCCAATGGCTCTTTTGATGCTGAATCGAACACTTTGCCCGAAACTGTAAAGCCTGATTGGCTAAATCCAAAAACAAAAGAGAAGCACAAAAGGGTAAACAGGAGTATTTTTTTCATAGAATAAACAATTGCCCAATAAAGATAATGCAGTTATGGTTTTAGTTGCATATTGTTTACAGCATCTGCGTAGTTTTTGCAGGCTTTTGTGATGCTTGACTCTAATGTCATGAAGGAAAATCCCGGCAAAGCTTTTAGTATTTTATCGTTTTGCCAGTAAGTTTTACTTAAAGCGATCCTTGCCGTTTCTTTTGTAAGCAATGGTTTGGCATTTTTCAAAAAAGATTTTATTCTTTCTATTCGCCAGGCAATGCTGCTTAAAAAAGGAGTAGCCTCCCATTTAGGATGTTTTTTCCTAAAGCCATCGGCAATAACATCGAACAGTTTTCTAAACTCCCAATTTTCATGATTGATAATAAAACGTTCTTCGGTGATATTGCTTTCCATTAACAGCACAGCGATCTTTGCAACATCTTCCACAGCAACAAATCCATTGACCCCTTTCGTGTACCAGGGAAAACTTTTGTATGAGTTCTTAAAGATAGCGCAACTGCTGTCGTGCCAATTGCCGAAGCCAAGCACGGTACTTGGATTTATGACCACTGCATCCAATCCTTCACCCATGCCGCGCCATACTTCCATTTCTGCTTTATTCTTGCTGATGCCATAATGGGAATTCAATTTGCTATTCAACCATTTTTTTTCTTCATCCACCTTTTCACCGGTTGCAGTTCTTCCCAATGCGGAAATAGAGCTGATATGTACTAACTTTTTTATTCCATTTTCAAGAGAGAGATTCACGACATTGGCGGTACCATCAACATTTGTGTTATACATCTGGGCTCTTTCTTTTTTATCAAAAGAAACCACCGCCGCAGAGTGAATAACTGCATCAACATCCTGCATTGCTTCATTAAGTGAAATAACATCTAATACGTCACCGTTTACCCACTCTACTTTATTTAAAATATCAGGGGAAATAAAAAATGGGAGTTTGTTACTGCGGCGTATTGCACGAACACTATAACCCTTTTCAACAAGTTCTTTGATGATATACGCCCCAATAAAACCGGTGCCGCCTGTTACAAGTATTTTGCCCCCAACCCCTAAAGGGGAGTTTTGAAGATTCATTTATTGTGTAATTACCTACAAACTTATGTGATGTGAGCGAATTGACTCAGGCATTATAATCATAATATCCTTTTCCTGTTTTCTTTCCTAATTGACCTGTTTCAACTTTTTGTTTTTGTATTTCAGAAGGTCGTAGTCTATCAGGTTTTTTCATTTGTTCATAAACAGAACAGCTGACAGCATAGTTTATATCATTGCCGATGAGGTCCATAAGTTTAAATGGTCCCATTTTAAAACCGATTGATTCCATAAGTGAATCGATCTTCGCAAGATCAATTAACTCTTCTTCCAGCAAACGTAATGATTCAGTATAAAAAGGTCTTGCTACACGGTTCACGATAAACCCGGGAGAATCTTTACAGATCACGGGTGTTTTGTTCATCTGTTTTGTCAGCTCAATAATGATATTGGCTGTTTGCTCATTTGTAAGATCAGTTTTCACAACTTCCACCAGTTTCATGAGAGTAGCAGGATTAAAGAAATGCATGCCGATAACCCGTTCAGGATTTTTTACTCCTTTCGAAATTTGTGTTATGGAAAGAGATGAAGTGTTGCTTGCAAAAACCGTTTCGCTATGATTGATCTCAGCCAGTTGATTGAATAAGGCGATCTTGGCTTCGGGTTTTTCAATAATAGCTTCAATGATCACATCGCCTAAACAATCATGAAGGTTATTGGTGAAACGAAGATTGTTCAGCGTTTCTTCTTTTGCGTTTCCGGTGATCTTCCGTTTTTCTACAAGGGATTGTAAATTCTTTTCAATAGTGACCTTTGCTTTTTCAAGCACTGCGTCATTTAACTCATAAAGTATTGCATAAAAACCTGATGAGGCAGCTGCTTGTGCAATACTATTGCCCATAGTGCCTGCGCCGCAAATACAAATGATAGAACCGGGATTCATGAGATTATGAATGATTATGAGGATAAAGATAGCTGAATAGAAATACAGGATGTACAAGAGTGCCCTTCGCTTCGCTCTGGGTAAACTGTGCAAGAGAAGCTTAATAGTAGTACAATTGCCGATAACCAAAAACTATAAACCACAACTATATATTCTATACAGCCGAAGTAAACTGTTTCAAAAATCTTACATCATTTTCGCTGAAAAGGCGAATATCATTGATGCCGTATTTCAATAAGGCAGGTCGTTCTATACCCATACCGAAGGCAAAGCCGGTGTATTTATTTGGATCAATGCCACAATTAGATAAAACATTTGGGTGCACCATGCCGCTACCAAGTATCTCAAGCCAACCTGTTTTCTTACATACGTTGCAACCGGCGCCTTTGCATAACATGCAACTGATATCCATCTCAGCACTTGGTTCAGTAAAAGGAAAATAAGAAGGGCGAAAACGGATCTTTACATCATTTCCATACATTTCTTTTGCAAAAAAGTAAAGCGTTTGTTTCAGATCGGCGAAAGAAACATTTTCATCAATATATAAACCTTCCACCTGGTGGAAGAAGCAATGACTTCTTGCACTTACGGTTTCATTTCTATAGACACGACCGGGACAAATAATGCGAATCGGTAATTTGCCTTTCTGCATTTCCCGTATCTGGATATTACTTGTATGCGTTCTTAATAACCAATCAGGATTTTGCTGTACATAAAAAGTATCCTGCATATCACGGGCAGGGTGATGTTCAGGAAGATTCAAGGCAGTGAAATTATGCCAGTCATCTTCGATCTCTGGTCCTTCGGCAACTGCAAAACCGAGTCGCTGAAAAATTGAAATGATACGATTGGTCATCAAACTGATCGGATGCCTTGTGCCAACTGCAATTGAATCACCAGGAAGAGTTAAGTCTATATTAGATGCTGTGGACTGTTGACCGTTGACCGTCGACAGCTTTAGTTCCTCATACTTTGCTTCTGCAAATTGCTTGAACTCATTTAGTATTTGTCCAAATTCTTTTTTCTTTTCATTCGGCACATTTTTCATTTCACCCATAATAGTTTTTACCAGCCCTTTTGTGCCAAGCCATTTAATGCGAAATTCTTCCGCCGCTTTTTCATCAACCGCAGTAAAAGCTTCGATCTCCGTTTTGTGATCCTGTATTTGTTTCAGCAATTCTTCCATAGCCGGCAAAGATAAGTAAGCTGTTAATAAAAGCTGTTTCAGTGGTTTGGCGATTCCCTTAACTTGCATCTATGTCAGATTTTTTAAATATCGCCGATTTTCTTGCGCCGATCAGTAAAAGTGAACTCAATTTTGACCAGGGTTATAAAGAAGGCACGATCGGTTTTAATATAAAAGTGCATGACGAAGAAAATTTTCCTGATATGGATGAAGCCGATCTTGTCTTTATCGGCTGCGGCGAACAAAGAGGCAATGGTCATCATTTGGCTTACAGCGCAGGCCCTGATGCCATACGCCGGCAATTCTATCAATTATTTTTCTGGCACCAGGATCTTAGAATAGCAGACCTTGGAAATCTACGCAAAGGCGCCGGTCTTGCAGATACATATGCAGCATTAAGAACTGTTGTTAATGAACTGATCAATGAAAAGAAAACAGTAATTATTCTCGGGGGCTCGCATGATCTTACATTGGCACAATATTATGCGTACGAACAAAACAAATCGATCATTGAAGTGACGAATGTAGATGCACTCATTGATCTTAATCTTGATTCTGATTTTCGCTGCGATAATTTTTTAATGGAATTACTGACCGGTGAACCAAATTATGTTCGTCATTACAATCATATCGGTTTCCAAAGTTATTTTGTTCATCCGCGAATGCTGGAAACAATGGATAAGCTGCGCTTTGATTGTTTTCGTGTCGGGCATGTAAAAGAAAACATCGATGAAATGGAACCGGTGATCCGCAATTCACAATTATTCAGCTTTGATATTTCTGCATTGGCGTATGCGTATGCGCCAGCAAACACTACCGGCTCCCCCAATGGGTTTAATGGTGAAGAAAGTTGTGTGCTGATGCGTTACGCAGGCATGAGCCCGAATGTGAATACCATCGGCATTTATGGTTATGATCCAGATAAGGACCAACATGATCTTACCGCAAAACAGATCAGCCAAATGCTTTGGTATTTACTTGATGGACGCAGTCGGGGAAGAAAAGAAGCAAAGATCGATGAGCGGGAATCTTTCAATGAATTCCACATGGCATTTGCAGAAGTGGATACAACTTTTATTCAAAGTAAGAAAACCGGCCGCTGGTGGATGCAATTACCTGATAAACGTTTTATCGCCTGCAGCTATAAAGATTATTTACTCGCAAGCAGTAATGAGATACCTGAGAGATGGTTGAGGGCCCAGGAAAGAAATTAATGTGCCAATTTGCAAATGTGCTGATATGCTAATTTATTTTTGTTCCCAGCTGAAGTACTACTATTAAACTTCTGTTGCGTCGCACTCTTGTACTTCCTTATCTTTATTCAGCAATAAACATCACTACTCAAATGCTCAATTTTAAAATATCCCGCATTTCGTATATCATATCAGTAATTTTAGTTTTATCATCATGTAGTGTTCAACAGAAAATTTCCAGATCGGCAAAACAAGTCATTAACGATTCATCACTTCTTACCGCACATGTTGGCATTAGTATTTATGATCCTGCAACGGGAAAATATTGGTACAACTACCAGGGCGATAAATATTTTGTACCAGCCAGTAATACAAAAATTCCTACTTGTTATGCGGCGATGAAATATTTGGGAGATAGTCTAAAATGCTTCCTGGCAATAGAAAATGATACTGCTTTAATAATCTTACCGGGAGGCGATCCTACATTCCTTCATCCTGATTATAAAGTTCAACCGGCTTTTGATTTTTTAAAAAGATCAACAAAGAAAATTTATACTACTGATATCAAATGGAAATCAGAAGCACTCGGTTCTGGTTGGTCATGGAACGATTATAATGAGAGCTACATGGCGGAAAGAAGTCCCATGCCCATATACGGCAATTTGTTGAAATGGATCCAGGAGAAGGTTAATAATAACGGAATGACTCCATTTGTTATCTATTCAGTTCCCGAAATTAACTGGCCGGTAAATTTTAATATCGATGCAAAGGCAAAAAATTTTGAGGTAAAAAGAAAAATTGGAGAGAACGAATATGAATTAATTCAAGGCATAGAAAAATATAAAGAACTCAATGTGCCATTTGTAACTCAGGGAATAAAATCATCTATTGACTTGTTGTCAGATACAGTTGGAAAAAAGATTTTATTAAATGATAAGACACTAACCAACCTGTTTGAAAAGGTAGAGTTTTCTGCTCATTATATTTAAACCCAACCTACCGACTCTCTTCTCAAACCCATGATGCATCGCAGTGATAATTTTTTTGCTGAACAATCTTTATTAATGGTGAGCAATGAAAGACTCGGTGTGATGAACGATGAAAAAATCATTGATACCTTATTAAAAACGGATTTTAAAGACCTGCCTCAAAAACCAAGATGGGTTGATGGCTCAGGTCTTAGTCGTTATAATTTATTTACCCCACAGGATTTTGTTGCCATTCTGAATAAAATGAAAGATGAATTTGGAATAGAAAGGATAAAAGTCATACTTCCAACTGGCGGAACCGGCACGATCAGTAATTATTATAAAGCTGACAGCAATTTTATTTTTGCTAAAACAGGAACTCTCTCAGGTGTAGTTGCCTTCAGCGGTTTTTTATATACAAAAAAAGGTAAACTTCTTATTTTTTCTACATTGGTAAATAATCACCAATCCTCATCAGCAGCAGTAAGAAGAGCTGTAGAAAAATTTCTTGAAGGTATAAGGAACAAGTACTGATTTTTTCACGCAAAGGCGCAAAGAAAAGAAGGTGCAAAGAATTATACAACCTTTGCGCCTTGTGTTTTGATCTTAGCGTCTTTGCGTGAAGCCTTATACGCCAAACATTTTCTCCAACTGTTCTTTCTTAAACTCTAGATAAGTAGGATTGCCATCCGGTGAAGAATTAGGCTGTTTGCATTTGAATAAATCTTCCACCAAAGCTTCCATCTCTTTTTCCGAAAGTTGTCTTCCGGCCTTAATTGATTGTTGCCAGGCAAGAGAACGAATTAGTTTTTCTCTTTTTGAAAATTTAAGGTCATTACTGAAGTGTTTGTATTGCTCCAGTAAAGAATCGATCACTTGTTTTTCATTTCCCTGTGTTACATCAGCCGGTGTTCCCTGGATAACAAAAGTGTTTTTCCCAAATGGCTCGATCAGATAGCCCAACTGTTGCAGGTCATTCATTAGATCTTCTAACAAAACAGTATCAGCCGGAGCTAATTCAATAGTAACAGGAAACATGCTGCGTTGTGTAGCAACGGCTTTTCCTTTTGCTGCTTCCTGCAATCGTTCATAAATTATTCTTTCATGAGCCGCTTGCTGGTTGATGAGAATAAATCCTGTGGGAGTTTGTGCAAGAATGAACTGACCATGTAATTGGATCAACAGCTCGGTGTTGAAGGTTGAAGGTTGAAGGTTGAAAGTTCTTGATGCTTCTTCTGGTTCTACACCTTTGACTGTCGACTGTTGACTGTCGACTGTTGACTTTGGACTTTCATAGAAATCTCTCCAATGCTTCAACTCACTTCTATTCGTTGGCTCAATAAAATGTGCTTTATTCTTTTCTGTAAAACCTTTAAAAATAGAACCAGAAGTTGCTGCTGATTTTTTTTCTTCGGTAAATGGTTGCTGAATGGATGATAATTGTTGAATGGAAGCATCCAATTCAAAATCCAAAGTAGGAGTGACGCTGAATTGGGCTAATGCATGTTTCACCGCGGCCTGTACAAATGCATAAATTATCTTTTCATCCTCGAATTTTATTTCCTGTTTGGTTGGATGCACGTTTACATCTACTTGTGTCGGGTCAAGATCAATGAACAGCACATACATTGGGAAACTATCCCTTGTGACCATTTCCTGGTAAGCATTCATCACCGCATGATTCAAATATGCACTTTTGATAAAACGATTATTGACAAAAAAATACTGATCGCCTCTTGTCTTCTTTGCCGTATCAGGTTTACCCACAAATCCATAAATATTCATGTAATCGGTATCTTCCTTTACACTCACAAGCTTTGTGTTGTAAGTATTTCCGAGTAATTGAAGAATACGTTGTTTTAAATTCCCGGCTTCGAGGTGAAAGATCTGTTGATTATTTGCAGTAAGAGAAAAGAATATTTGTGGGAATGCCAATGCGACTCTTGTAAACTCATCCACAATATGCCGCATTTCGGCGTTATTGCTTTTTAAAAAATTTCTGCGTGCAGGGACATTGAAAAATAAATTCTTCATTGCAATGCTGGTTCCTTCAGCAACTGCAATTGGTTCTTGCTTTTTTACAACACTGTTCTCGATCTCAATATAAGTTCCCGTTTCATCAGCCAATCTTTTTGTTTTTAGCTCTACTTGTGCCACGGCAGCAATAGAAGCCAGCGCTTCACCACGAAACCCCATTGTTTTTATATGAAACAGGTCATCAATTGTTGTGATCTTGGAAGTTGCGTGACGTTCAAAACTCATTCTTGCATCAGTTTCACTCATGCCACCACCATTATCAATTACCTGTACTAATGACTTGCCGGCATCATTGATAATAAGCTTGATCTCTGTTGCACCAGCATCTACAGCATTTTCCAACAATTCTTTAACAGCTGAAGCGGGTCTTTGGATCACTTCGCCGGCTGCTATTTGATTGGCAATATTATCAGGTAATAGTAAAATCTTGTCAGGCAATTCTTCGTAATTTGGGCTGCTAAAATACGTTGATTATCTTAAGCATCTCGCATGAAAAAAATATTCTTTATTGTCGCTGTTTTAATTTCTTCTGTTAGTTTTTCTCAATACAGGAGTCGGCTTACTGTCGATAAATGGGTAGATAGTGTTTTTAATTCACTGACACCAGAGCAAAGAATTGCGCAATTGATGGTTATAAGAGCCCATTCAAATCTTGGTGCTGATCATATTGCCAAAGTGACCAATGATATTCAGCAATACAACGTCGGTGCATTATGTTTTTTCCAGGGCGGACCAATAAGACAAGCTAATCTTACTAATTTTTATCAAAGTATTGCAAAAACGCCGTTGATGGTAACGATCGATGGCGAATGGGGTGTAGGCATGCGGCTCGATAGCGTTACAAAATTTCCTTACCAGCTCACACTCGGAGCTATGGATAACCAGCGACTGGTTTATGAAATGGGATTAGCAGTTGGTGAGCAATGCAAGCGACTCGGTATACATGTGAACTATGCACCGGTTGTTGATATAAATAACAATCCCAATAATCCGGTTATTGGGTATCGTTCTTTTGGTGAAGACAGGGATAAGGTTATAAAATTTGGTATTGCCTATATGAAAGGAATGCAGGATGCAGGTATTATGGCTTGCGCCAAACATTTTCCCGGTCATGGCGATGTTGATGTTGATTCACATCTTGACCTGCCGGTAATAAATAAATCAAGAGCAGAACTTGATTCAAATGAAATAAAACCTTTTCGTGAATTAATAAATGCCGGGATAGGAAGTGTAATGGTGGCACATCTTTCGGTACCATCAATTGATACAGGTGAACATAGAGCAACTTCTATTTCTAAAAATACAGTTACCGGCGTTTTAAGAGATGATCTTCACTTTAGTGGTCTCACCTTTACTGATGCATTGGAAATGAAAGGTGTTGCAAAATATTTTCCTGGCGGAGTTATTTCGGTAGAAGCATTGATAGCTGGTAATGATATGCTTTGCCTTCCTGAAGATGTAGGAAAAGCGATCGATGCAATTAAAACAGCTATTGATGAAAAGAGATTGAGTTGGGATGATATTGATGCGAAAGTGAAAAAAGTATTGAAAGCAAAGTATCAACTCGGGCTAAATCAATTAAAACCAATTGAAACAACCAACCTTCTTCGTGATCTGAATGCAAAAACAGATGCAATCAGGATGAAAGTGGCGAAAGAAACCATTACGGTTTTAAAACAAGGAACTGGCAACTCTTCATTGCCATTAAAAAAGAGTCATAAAGTTGCGTATATAGCAATTGGTGATTCTGAAGTAAATAGTTTCGGAAAAGAGTTAGCAGCAAATTATAAAACGGACTCTTATTTTTTATCATGGAAGGATGGAGATGATAAAGCAGACGATATTTTTGAAAAGGTTATTGATAAGTACGATGCTGTAGTGATGGGCATTCATAATTTCAGCAACCGGCCTGCAAATAATTATGGGATTACCAACACCTCTCTTTCCTTATGGCGCCGACTTAATAAAGCAAACAGCATCACACTTGTTTTTGGGAATGTATTAGCGGCTGCTAATTATTGTAATGCCAATGCTCTTATTGCTTGTCACCAGGATGATAATATCACGAGACAAGTTGTTGCTGACCTATTAAAAGGAAAAAATAGTGCATCGGGTAAGCTGCCTGTGAGAGTTTGCAATTTTACAGCAGGTTATGGAATTGATGTAGCAGCAGTCGAGAAGACAGATCCTTCGATGAAAAAAATATGGATGGCCCAAACAATTGATTCGATCGTTACTGATGCCATTTCACAAAAAGCTTTTCCGGGTTGTGTTGTATTAGCAATAAAGGATGGAGAAATTATTTATGATAAAGCCTTTGGCAGTTATGCAATTGACAAACCGCAACCTGTAACAGTTGAAAGTATTTTTGATCTTGCTTCGCTTACAAAAATTTCCGCAACCACTCTTTCTATAATGAAATTATATGAAGAAGGAAAGATCAAATTAGATAAGACATTAGGCGACTACCTGCCATGGACACAAAATTCGGATAAAGCGAACCTACGGATCGAAGATATATTGCTGCATGAGGTCGGGTTAACACCCACCATTTTCTTTTATAAAGAAACAGTTGATTCGCTAACAGGAACTCCTAATCCAGCTCTTTATTCAGATAAACCAAAACCCGATTATACAATAAGGGTCGCAGAGAATTTATATTTAAAAAACGAGTGGCAGGATACGATGCTCAGCAGGATCATAAAAAGTGCACCGCCAAGAGTTGGGAAATACTCATACAGCGATAACGATTTTATTTTCCTCGGAAAAATTGTGGAGCAGCTTTCAGGTATGACACTTGATCAATATGTAAGAAAAGCTTTTTACTCAAAACTCGGATTGGAAACAACTGGGTTCAAGCCCAGAGAAAGATTTGCTGTTAACAGGATCATTCCAACCGAAGAAGAGAAATATTTTCGCAAGCAATTACTTTGGGGAGATGTACATGATGAAGGAGCATCAATGTTTGGCGGTGTGGCAGGACATGCCGGTTTATTTTCTGATGCCTATGACCTGGCAATGCTTTACCAAATGTTATTGAATGGAGGAAAATTGAATGGTGAAAGGATTTTTAAAGAAGAAACAATAAAATTATTTACTGCCTATCACAGCAAAGACAGCCGCCGTGCTTATGGTTTTGATAAACCTGAAAAAGATAATGTGACAAAAAAAGATCCTTATCCATCACTATTGTCATCACCGCTAACATTTGGACATACTGGTTTTACCGGTACGTGTGTTTGGGTAGATCCAAAGTATGATCTTGTTTATGTTTTTCTCTCCAACCGGGTGAACCCTTCAAGAAATAATCCTGTATTTGCTCAATTAAGTGTAAGAGGAAAGATCCAGGATACGATCATCGAAGCGATCAAAAATGAAGGTGAAGCAGGGAAATTTTATTGAAGCCTCATCAGCACTTCTTTAATATCATCATACTGTTCCCACGGAATAAAATGTTTAGCACCCGGCAAAATTTTTGCTTCAACTGATTTGGCTTTTGTCAATTTATTTTTTGCATACTCAACATTGCCAACCGGAACAAATGTATCCTTGTCGCCATGAATGATCCAAACGGGGCAGGTGATCCTGTCCCATTCTTTATCTAAATATTTTAGGTCCGTTTTTAAATAAACCAATTCCTCATTGCTGGGACGAAAAGCACCGGGCAAAAAATATTGTAAGAAAGAACCATTTAGCATAAATCGCCATCGTTCAGGTTTTTCTTCATCAGGATCAACTGCTGCAGCAAGAAATACAAGACCGGTAAATAAATTCTCATTGTCCATTTGCAACTTAACTATCATCGGTCCTCCAAGTGAATGCCCAATTGCATACATCGGTTTGCCATTCTGAAAAGATTTTACAATGGGACTTATCAATTTCGATTGATCATCTAAATTTTTTGCATCACCAAAATTGCTATAGCCAAAGCCAGGACGATCGATAGATATCATTCTATATTTACTCAAAAGATCTTTATCCTGCATATATCTTTCAAAGGCGGACCATCCACCCGGAGAGCCATGTACAAAGAATAAAGTTGGAAATGTATCGTCACCTGTTTTTGCATAATGCATAGTAAATCCATCAATCTTGATGGATTCAGTAGTTAGCCCCACATTATTCTTTGAAAATTTTTCTTTCGCTTCGCTATCACTCATGCGAAATTTCATACTGCATTGCGCAAACACAAGCCAAACTGTGATCAATATTAAAAAACCAATCAGCAATCGCCTGAAGATTTTCCGTTTCATTTTTCAAACCTACAAAGAAAAAAGAGTGTGATTGTGTGGTTGAGATAGGTATATAAAGCAAAAAGTTTATAAGGTAGGGTTTGGCTTTAAACTATATACCTTACTTACTTTTTATACTACTTACTTATCTCTCCTCGGTTGCTGAGGCGGACGATTTGGCCCACGTTGTTGGCCTCCTTGAGGCGGACGATTGGGATTTTGTTGCGGGCCTCTTTGTTGATTTGGACGATTGCCTTGTTGCGGTCCTTGGTTTCTTGGTCCCTGTCTCTGTTGTCTTGGTTGTTGCTGCTTTTGCTTTCTTTTCTTATCAGCTCTTTCAAGTGTTTGTAAACTTATCTGGCCAACCAATTCCACAAATTCAGGTTCAGCTTCTTTTGCTTTTGATGAAGTTATTTCAACTGCTTCCAGCTCTTCAGGAATGACTCCCTGGGCATTCAGCGATTTTATTTTTCGTACTCTTTCAATTGTTACCGGGTATTGTTTATTGCTGTCAGGCAGCACATACCACATCAGGTTTTTGAAAATGTCTTTTTTTATCAGCAATGCATTTCCTTTTGCCACTTGTATATTATCACAGTTGTCGGGAAAACCTTGCAATGCATCCAAATAAGTATCCAATTCATAATTCAAACAACACTTCAGTCGTCCGCACTGACCACTTAGTTTTGTTTGATTGATAGAAAGATTTTGATAACGTGCTGCTGTTGTATTCACTGATTTAAATTCAGTAAGCCATGTGCTGCAACAAAGTTCACGACCACAACTGCCAATCCCACCTACTTTAGCACTTTCCTGTCTGGCGCCGATCTGGCGCATTTCCACCTTCAACTTAAACTCGGATGCGTAAATTTTTATCAGCTCACGAAAATCAACACGACCATCGGCTATATAAAAGAAGGTTGCTTTGCGACTATCAGCCTGCACTTCCACCTGGCTTATTTTCATATCAAGCTTAAGCTGCTTGGCAATAGCACGGCTGCGAATCACTGCTTCTTTTTCACGACTCTTACTCTGTTTCCATATATCAATGTCGCGGTCGCTGGCACGGCGCAGCACTTTTTTCATTTCCGGGTTATCTTCCTTTATCTCATGTTTTTTCATTTGCAGCCTCACGATCTCACCTGTCAGCGATACTTCGCCAAGATCAAAACCGCTTACACCTTCCACACATATCAGGTCGCCTTTTTCCAATTGCTGCAATGTGGTATTCCGGAAATAATCTTTACGGCTGCCCTGGTTAAAGCTTACTTCAATCACCTTGCATTCATCAGATACAACCGCCAGTGGCATGTTCATCAGCCAATCGAATGCATTCATACGGTTACAACCGCCGGTGCTGCATCCGCCGTTGCTTTTACATCCGTTTGGTTTACCTGTTCCGCAATTATCGCAACCCATGAGAGGAATTAAAAATTAATAATTAATGAAACCGAGGAAGGTATTAGGAGCCGGGCCGCAGAATGTCTATTTGGCTTCCGTTGCGTCGCACTCTTGTACTTTCATATCGCTATGCAGCAGGGTGCCGGCATGCCGATTAGAATTACTATATGTTGAAGTGAGTGACACAACAAAATTTGAATAGAGATTTACAGCTGACCACAAAATCCTTCTCCTCAATCACTAACACCGTTCCAAAACCCACAAACCAATGTTCTACCGGTGTCAGGTTGCCAAAAATACAATTTTGTCCTGAATGATGTGATAAAGCTTAATTGTGAGGGCATGAAAGAGGATCTTGGCGTTTGCATTGCGTTCTATATAATATGTAGCCCGGTCCAGTTCTTCTATAATCGCCTGCTGCTGACTGATATCGGCAAGACGGTTCAGCCGGTCAGCAAAATCTTTTTCATTATCCGGCAGGTGGATATTGCTACCCATGATCTTTGACCGGATGGACTGCTCGAGCAAATGATTGAAATATCGAAGGAACTGTTTTTGTTTTTCTCTCCCGAGCCTGCTTGTTTCTTCTACCCATTTGGTTTGTGCGATCGGACCAGTTTTAATGATTGAGTTCAGCCAGTCGCGAAGAATGCCTTGCCAATCTTCTTCTGCATGTTGTAACAATTGCAGTGCTTCGCGATAATTTCCTTCGGCAGTAGCGGCAACTTGTCTTGCTTTTGCCGGATCGATCTTACTATAAATTAATGCAGATTCAATATCGGTCGTTTCAAGCATCTGGATCTTTATCATCTGGCAACGGCTGACGATAGTTGGCAACAACAACGATTCATTTTCTGCTACTAATATAAATAAGGTATTAGGCGGCGGCTCTTCAATCAGTTTAAGCAGTTTGTTGCCTTCAGATCCAAGATATTCCGGCATCCACATGATAAGGATCTTGTATTCGCTTTCAAAACTTTTCAGGCTCAGCTTGCGAATAATGTCATTGCACTCATTGGCTGTTATATTACCTTGTTTATTTTCTGCACCGATGAATTGAAGCCAGTCGTAGACATTTCCGTAAGGATAATTATTTATGAATTCTCTCCATTCAGTTATATAATCAACACTTAGTGGTGGTGTGCCCGATTTTTTTGTTACAACCGGATAAGAGAAATGAATATCCGGATGAACGAGCTGGTTCGCTTTCGTGCAGGATGGACAAGTGGCGCAGCTGTCATATAATATTTGAGATTGAACATTTGATGTCGTTAGCTCTTCTCCAAATAATGAGGCATTAGAATTTTGTTTTTTGGGATTTGCTTTTTCGCATGTTAAATATTGCGCCAATGCCAATGCCAGTGACAAAGCCCCGCTTCCTTCTTTACTTAAAAAAAGCAAAGCATGGCTGAGACGGTTATGCTGAATTAACTCAACCAACTGCTGTTTGACTTCCTGCTGATTTATGATCTTTGAGAATTGCATTAGAGCGAAAATAATTCTTCTTAAAATAAAAAAGCGTCCCTATTCTCAGGACGCTTTTTTTATTGGTAGGACTTCTATTAATTCAAATATTTTGTGATCTCTTCGCTCATCGGATTCACTTTGTTATGGAACACTGCAACTAATTTTCCATTTTCATCAATCAGGAATTTAGTGAAGTTCCAGTCAACGGGATTTTGCAAATATCTTTTCCAGACAAGATCCTTTGAAGTAGTTCCTTGTTCAGCTTTTGCCAATTCTCTTGATTGTTCAACCAGCCATTTATAAATTGGGGCCATGTCATCTCCTTTTACAGAAACTTTTTCTGCCATAGGGAAAGAAACACCATAATTCTTTTTACAAAATTCCTGGATCTCTGTATTAGTGCCAGGCTCCTGTTCGCCAAAGTTGTTGGCAGGAAAACCAACGATCACTAATTTGTTTTTATACTTTTCATATAATTTTTCCAAGTCGGCATATTGCGGTGTGTTACCACATTTTGAAGCTGTGTTAACGATCATTATTTTTTTGCCCTTGTAAGCAGAAAAATCGATCGGGCTTCCATCAAGTCCCTGCACTTTGAAATCGTAAATGGCAGGTCCTTCAAGTGAAACTGATAATATCAGTGCAAGCAAGA